>JALWSU010000343.1 GCA_026993485.1 Thiotrichaceae bacterium
CAAGGGGGGGGTGTCCCCCCCCCTTGCAAAATTTTTTTTTTGGGTATTTTGGGATTTTTTTTGTCTGAACTGTGATTTTTGGTGATTTTTACCTTGCGCCAGTCGTTCAAGGTAACCTTGAACTCCAAGCGTCTATAGCGTTAACCGATTGCATAAAATACACCTACCTAGAAAACCTGCCAGGTTTTTAAAACCTGGCAGGTTTAATTTCTGTAGTAGTTTCAAAGACCTCCGAGGTTTTAAAAACCTCGGAGGTCTGATTTTTAAGCTTAACTTAATGGCAATGACGCTGGAACATGGGAACAAGGGTAAATTTACAATGAAAGAAAGTGTTTTGATGACTGAAGAACAATTGATTACTCAAGCAGTTAATGCTTTGATTGAGAAATTAGGTATCCTTGAGGCAACTAGATTTTTAGCTTTAAAGTCTGAATCTGAACTAGATTCAGTAAAATGGCATCAAAAATGGCAAGCACAATTGGATAAAAACGCTTTTTTTGATGAGGTTTTTTAATGAGTTGAATTACCTTGCACCGTTCAAGGTAAGCTTGAACTCCAAGAGTTAATCGGAGTGCAAGCTTACCTTGCACTCCCAGCCTCAAAATAAATAATTAAGAATATGCTTGTGGTTGTCTCCGTTCTGCAATTCGCTCATCGGCGGTATTACGGACAATCACTTCATATAAAATCGCTTCAGCATTGCCCTGTTTGCGTAAAACTCGCCCTAATCGTTGTACATATTCACGATCACTAGCACTGCCTCCTAAAATTACAGCAATTTTAGCTTCAGGTATATCAATACCTTCATTTAAAACTTTAGTTGTGACAATTACCCGATAATTGCCAGTACGAAAATTATCTAAAATAGCTTTACGCTCTGCGGCTTTGGTTTGATGAGTAATTACAGGGATTAAATAGAGTCGAGAAATTCGATAGGCAAAACGATTGTGGGCGGTGAAAATCAACATCATTTCTTGTTGATGCTCAGATAAAAGTTGCTCCAGTACATCTAATTTACCTTGTGCTTGATAAATCGTTTCTTTCCATTTTAATTCGGCAACTTTAGCCCGTCGTGCTTCAGCTTGATAGGCACTACGGCGTGTTAGTTCTTGCCACCAGCGAGAACCATGCGTTTCGCGCAAACGATTTTCTCGCACATAGCCTATATATTTAGCATAAGCAGTATCATAAGTCCGTTTTTCGTCATCATATAAATCAACAAAAATACGCTGGGTGCGATATTCGGCTAATTGTTCTCCTGTCAGTTCATCAATATGTTTCCGATAAACCACTTGCCCAACTAAGTCATTTAATAAGCTAACAGGATCATCAATATTTGAGCTTTGAAACAGTTGAAGTTGATCATTTGCGGAAATCTTAGGTTTGCGAGATGTAGGACGAAAATTATCTTGATTAGGATAAGTTGCGGTTAAACCAAGCCGATAGGGTGCTGCACACATTAAGGCGATTTCGTGCCAAGATGGGGCGGGTAAATGATGAATTTCGTCAAATATCAATAGTTTAAATAAATTACCTAAAGTTTCAGCGTGCGCCCAAGCACTGGGATAGGTTGTAACAGTTATAGGTAGTGCATTTTTTTCTAAACCATACCAAGTACCAATGCGAATCCCAAAAGCATTGACTAAACGCGCATACCATTGATGCAATAAGTCAATTGTTGGTACAACGATAAGCGTACTAACTTGAGTTAGTTTCATAGCGCGTAAAGCTAAAACGGTTTTACCCGCACCTGTAGGTAAAACGACACTTCCCCAAAAATCAGCAGCTTTCCAAGCATTAAGAGCTTCCATTTGATAACTATGTAGTTCCCAATTTTCTTGAAGATGCAGCGATAATTTTTGCCATTGTGGAATATTATTCGCAATACCTTGTTTTTGCAGCCATGGACGAATTAACCGATAATCAACCCCCCGACAGCGCCATTTTCCCTGAATCCAGCGAAATTGTGCTGGTACTTCGGCACTTTGTGTCAAATTCTTAATAACGATTGTTCCACCATTAAAATAGGCAAGGGGTGTTTTTTGTTGTTTTAAATTCGTTGCTGATTTCATTTGAGCCTCACAGGGCAATTATATGTTGGAGTCCAAAGCTTTAGCTTTGGCTGGTCGCCCAAATGAAGTAAGCGTAGCTAAAGCTAAAGCTTTGGACTCCAAAATAATCCTTAACTGAATGGCTATGGCGCTCCCGCTTGGGAACGAATAAATATTTTATAGAAACGATGAATTATGATATATTCATTCTTTTAAAAAAAACTATTATTATCATGAGTTCCCACACCCCACGCAAACGTTTTGGACAACATTTTTTAACAAATAATCAGATTATTCAAGATATTATATCCATAATTGCCCCCAAACCTGAACAACATATAGTCGAAATTGGCCCAGGAAAAGGGGCATTAACTCTACCTTTACTTAAATCTGGTTGTCAATTGGAAGTAATAGAACTTGATCGTGATATTATTCAATTACTTAAGCAAAAAAATCAATTATTCAAACAATTACAGATTTATCAAGCAGATGTCTTAAAATTTGATTTTAGACAATTAGCCCAACCATTCCGCGTTGTTGGCAATCTACCTTATAATATTTCCACTCCTTTATTATTCCATTTATTGGAAAATGCTAATGATATTATTGATGACATGACTTTTATGCTGCAAAGGGAAGTTGTGGAGCGTATGATTGCAGCGCCATCTAGTTCAAAATATGGACGTTTGTCAGTAATGTTACAATATCATTGTCAAATTGAAAAATTATTTGATGTTAGCCCAGATGCTTTTTATCCGCCACCGAAAGTGCATTCAAGTATTGTGCAACTTATACCTTATGCTACGCCGCCAGTAGAGCTAATTAATTTTAAACATTTTGCCAAAATAGTAACACAGGCTTTTTCTCAACGCCGAAAAACCTTACGCAATACCTTAAAAAATGTACTAAATATTAAGGATATAGAATCGGCTGGTATTAATCCACAGGCACGGGCAGAAACTTTGACGCTGAAAGAGTTTGCTCAATTATCTAATATAGTTGCCCGAAAATCAAAAAAAGCAGGTTTTTCATAGTTGGAGCGAAGCGAAGAAGCTTTAGCTTTGGCTGGTCGCCCAAACGAAGTAAGCGAAACGAAGTAAGCGAAACGAAGTAAGCGAAACGAAGTAAGCGACGCTAAGCTAAAGCTAAAGCTTCTTCGCTTCTATTCGCTCCAAGTTAAATAGAAAATCCTTATTTCCGGACAAGTATAATCAATATTCTGAATTACAATTATGATTTTTACAAAGATTGAAACAGTAGAACTACCTAAAACTGCAAAAGTCGGTAAAGGCTTTACCATTATTATTACAGCTAACGGCGAAATGCCCTTTGTACAAGTCATTGTACGCCATGCTGATGGCTGGGAATGGATTGTCAAAGGACAATACATCACTAACGAGGGCAATGGACGTTATATTTGCAAAGTCCCACCTGAAGCCTATCACGCTGGTATTGCTTATTTACAAATTGAAGGTTGTCGCGTAGCAGAAATAGGTGCAGCTGCGCCAGAAGATTGGATTAGCATTTACCGAGAACTTGAAATAGTAAGCACAACAAACACTGAAATTCCTCAAATAACAATAGGAGAAACCGATCAACCCGTTATCTATTTTGGCATTCATAAGCACATGCACCAGCCTTATTATAATGCTACAGATACGAATTACTGGGACGGAGAAAAAGAGAATATATTTGGTCAACGAAAAGG
>JALWSU010000344.1 GCA_026993485.1 Thiotrichaceae bacterium
AACATTGTCTGAACTGTGATTTTTGTGATGAATTGATTAATTTTGATTTCAAAAATCACATCAATCACATCAATCAAAGAAATCACAGTTCAGACAACATTGTCTGAACTGTGATTTTTGTGATGAATTGATTAACTTTGATTTCAAAAATCACATCAATCACATCAATCAAAGAAATCACAGTTCAGACAACATTGTCTGAACTGTGATTTTTGTGATGAACTGATTAACTTTGATTTCAAAAATCACATCAATCACATTAATCAAAGAAATCACAGTTCAGACAACATTGTCTGAACTGTGATTTTTGTGATGAATTGATTAATTTTGATTTCAAAAATCACATCAATCACATCAATCAAAGAAATCACAGTTCAGACAACATTGTCTGAACTGTGATTTTTGTGATGAATTGATTAACTTTGATTTCAAAACTCACATCAATCACATTAATCAAAGAAATCACAGTTCAGACAACATTGTCTGAACTGTGATTTTTGTGATGAATTGATTAACTTTGATTTCAAAACTCACATCAATCACATTAATCAAAGAAATCACAGTTCAGACAACATTGTCTGAACTGTGATTTTTGTGATGAATTGATTAATTTTGATTTCAAAAATCACATCAATCACATCAATCAAAGAAATCACAGTTCAGACAACAATCACCAATCAATCGCCTTTTTCCCACATTTTTCCAAATAGGCATTAGTTTTACTAAAATGCTGATTTCCAAAAAAATGCTTCGCAGATAAAGGCGAGGGATGCCCTGATTTTAAAATCAGGTGTTTAGTTTTATCTACGATTTCTCCTTTCTTTTGGGCATAATTTCCCCAGAGTAAAAAAACTAGTTGCTCTTTTTCGTCTGAAATTAATTTAATCACGGCATCAGTAAATTGTTCCCAACCTTTTTTACGATGCGAGGCGGCTTTACTAGCTCTAACAGTTAGAATCGCATTTAATAATAATATGCCTTGTTCTGCCCAGCGTTCTAAATTACCTGAACTTGGAATTTCTTTGCCTAAGTCGCTTTGAATTTCCTTAAAAATATTTCTCAATGATGGCGGAATTTTTACCCCGTCATTTACTGAAAAACATAGCCCATTTGCTTGCCCGTCGCCATGATAAGGGTCTTGTCCAATAATAACTACTTTTAGATTCTCAAAGGCGCACTTGTCAAAAGCATTAAAAATCAATGGTGTTGGTGGATAAATCCTTTCGGTTTTTAACTCTTCGTCAAGAAAAGCATTCAATTTGTGAAAATAAGGTTTTTCAAATTCTGCTGCTAATTTGCTTTGCCAAGATATTGGAACTTGTTGAGTTGTTAGCATTAAATTGTCTCCAGTGACCAACGTGGACGTGCGCTAAATGCTAAGGGTTCAGATTCTCCCGCAGCAAGCCGTAAAGAACCAGCGTAGGCTATCATTGCTCCATTATCGGTACAAAATATCGGGCGAGGGTAATAAACATTAATAGCCATTGTTTTAGCTAAAGCTGATAAACCAGCTCTTAAACTTTGATTTGCACCGACTCCTCCAGCAATGACTAAACTTTTTAAACCTGTTTGTTTTAAAGCTCGACGACATTTTATAATTAGGGTATCTATTACTGCATCTTGAAATGCACGAGCAATATCAGCACGAGTTTGCTCATTTTTTTCAACTTGCGCTCGCCAAGTCGTCAAAACGCTAGTTTTTAAGCCGCTGAAACTAAAATTTAAACCTTGCTGGCGTGTCATAGGGCGGGGGAAATGAAACCTGTTAGGATTACCTTGTTCAGCTAAACGTGCAATGGCTGGCCCCCCTGGATAGCCTAAATCTAATAATTTGGCGGTTTTATCAAAGGCTTCTCCAGCGGCATCATCTACAGATTCACCTAAAATTTTATATTTTCCCAAAGCTTCTACATGTACTAATTGCGTATGTCCGCCAGAAACTAGTAGGGCTAAAAAAGGAAAACTAGGAGCTGGTTTTTCTAGCATTGAGGCGAGCAAATGACCCTCCATGTGATGTACACCAATAGCAGGAACTTGCCAAGCCCAAGCTAAACTACGCCCAACTGCGGTGCCAACTAATAAAGCCCCGATTAATCCTGGTCCTGCTGTGTATGCAATTCCATCAATTTCATTCGCTTGAGTCTGGCTTTCAATAAGTAAACTTTTAATCAAAGGAATTAATTTACGAATATGATCACGAGATGCTAGTTCGGGAACTACACCACCATATTTAGCGTGTAGTTCTACTTGACTATATAGTTGATGTCCGAGTAAACCTTGTTTGGTGTCGAATATGGCTACACCAGTTTCATCGCAAGATGTTTCTATTCCTAGTATTCGCATGTTTTTGGTTTTATAAATTTACTTATTTGTATAATATAACTGATGTTACGCACTCTCGTTCCCACGCTGGAGCGCAGGGCAACCACAAGGGATTGCCCCTACAGTAAGTCATTGTTTGTAGGGGCAATCCCTTGTGGTTGCGAGGCGTTTCTGGATTAAACGCAATTAAATCAATTATTTAAAAACTTATGTATCAAGGAATGTGCTGGAGCGAGAGTGCGTAACATCAGTAATATAATATATACAAAAATGAAAATCCAAGTTTTTCCGCTTTGAAATAAAATATATATATGCATACTATAGAAGCAAGTATTGTTAATCCATTAATGGGTAAGACAATTCCATTACCTACTTATTCTACTAATGGCTCAGCAGCTCTGGATTTGCGAGCTTGCTTATCAGAACCGTTAATAGTGAAAGCTAATGAAACTCAATTAGTTGGTAGTGGGATAGCTATCAGTATTCACGATCCTAATTTAGCCGCAGTGTTATTACCACGTTCTGGTTTAGGTGCTAAACATGGTATTGTATTAGGTAATTTGGTTGGTTTGATTGATTCGGATTATAGGCAAGAAATTAAGATTGCGGTTTGGAATCGTAGTGATAAAGCCTTTACTATTAATCCCGGTGATCGAATTTGCCAAATGATTTTTGTGCCAATTGTACAAGTTGATTTTAAATGGGTAGAGAATTTGGAAGATAATGGTCGTGGTGGTTTTGGCTCAACAGGAATAAGTTAGTTATGTTCGTCACAATTACAATAATAATTTTTGTAAGTTTAATCGGTATTTTTAGTTTAATTTTATCTGCACATAAAACTGATTGGGGAAATATTTGGCTTAATTTTTTGGAGGGTTTAAATCAAATTTTTTGCAAGTATTATCATCGTTTAGAATACACGCCAATTGATTTGCCAAAGAAAGGACCAGCTTTACTTGTAGCTAATCATGTGTCGGGATTAGATCCAATGTTATTAATAGCTGCTTGTCGTCGGCCAATACGTTTTATGATTGCTCGTGAGGAATATGAGCGTTTTGGCTTAACTTGGTTATTTAAAGCTATCGGTTGTATTCCTGTTGATCGTAGTAGTCATCCCGAAATTGCTTTGCGTGCCGCTTTACGTGCTTTAAAAGCTGGCGAAGTTATTGCTTTATTTCCTCAAGGTAAGATTACTTTGCCTGGTGAACAGCAAAAATTGAAACGTGGTAGTTTGTGGCTGGCACAACAGACTAATTGTCCTATTTATCCAGTATTTATTTCGGGTATTTCTGGGATGGGGTATATAATTCGTGCCGTTTTGTTGCGTAGTAAGGCGAAAATCGTTAATTATCCGCCTCTTGATTTAAATGATGAAAATCATTTGGAACATTTGGGAAATTTGTTGGCAGGTAAGGATTACCTTGCAGCAA
>JALWSU010000345.1 GCA_026993485.1 Thiotrichaceae bacterium
GCTTAACTTAATGGCAGTGAAGGTTACCTTGCACTCCGACTATCAATAGGTATCAAAAATAAAATGACTTCTGAAAAAACCACCCATTTTGGCTTTACCCAAGTCCCACACGATGAAAAAGTCCACCGTGTAGCACAAGTCTTCGACTCGGTTGCGAAAAATTATGATTTAATGAATGATTTCATGTCGTTAGGCATACACCGCCTCTGGAAACGCTTTACAATCGCATTAGCAGGGGTTAAATCAGGGGAAAAAGTCCTTGATTTAGCTGGAGGAACTGGCGATTTAGCTGCCAAATTTGCCAAATTAGTTGGTACTGATGGGCAAGTTGTGTTAGCTGATATTAATATGGCGATGTTGCAAGTCGGGCGTGAGCGTTTGCTTGATGAAGGCATAATCGTAAACACTGCCCAAGTAAATGCAGAATGTTTACCTTTTGCCGATAATACTTTTGATTTAATCACTATCGCTTTTGGTTTGCGTAATGTAACCGATAAAGATGTCGCGCTTGCTTCCATGTTTCGAGTCTTAAAACCAGGTGGACGTTTATTGATTTTGGAATTTTCAGAATTAAAAATTCCGCCCTTAAAACCTTTATATGATCTTTATTCTTTCAAACTGTTACCCTTAATAGGTAAAGTCGTTGCTAAAGATGCTGACAGTTATCGCTACTTAGCTGAATCTATTCGTATGCACCCTAATCAAGAAACTTTAAAACAAATGATGCAAGATGCTGGCTTTGAGCGTTGTGATTATCATAATTTAAGTGGCGGTATTGTTGCGGTACATAGAGGTTATAAATTATGATGCCTTTATTAACAGAATATGCTGGATTTTGGCGACGTTTATTTGCATTTATAGTCGATATATTCTGGATAAGTCCCATAGTAGCATTGTTGTTATATATTAATTATGGTGGTGATTTTGTCCAGCTAGAAACTAGCCTTAACACCACATCACAATTAGAACACTTTGACTGGCGAGTATTTTTAATTAACCATATTTTACCAGCCCTATTAATTATTTGGTTTTGGATTAAATATGCAGCAACACCGGGTAAATTATTATTTGATTGCGAAATTGTAGATGCCATTACTGGGCAACCAATTACTTTTAAACAAGCAATAGTGCGTTATGCAGCTTATATTGTTTCTGCCCTACCATTAGGATTAGGTTTTTTCTGGATTCTTTGGGATAAACAGAAACAAGCTTGGCATGACAAAATTGCTGAAACGGTAGTAATCATACACGACGAAGCGACAGTTCCTTTACATCAACTATATTTAAATTCATTGTGAATCAATTAATTGCACTCACATTAGAAACCTTACTGAATCATGCACTGCGTTGGGAAGCCTCCAGTTTAAACGCTTTAAATAAACTTTCAGGCAAAATAATCCGCATTGAAATCGAGAATCTGGGAATCAATTTAAGCTTATTTCCTGATAATCAAGGCTTTATCATCTTGAGTGACTACGAAGGTGAAGCTGATGTTCGTATCACTGCTAAGCTTTTTAGCTTGTTACAACTATTATTGCAACGCAATGCGAGCTTATCCAATAATCCTGACGTGACAATTACAGGTAAAATCAGCATTGCTCAAAACTTATTCCAGTTTTTAAAAACATTAAATATTGACTGGGAAGAACAAGCCGCGCGATGGGTAGGTGATACTCCAGCCCACAAATTAGGCAATTTGTTCCGACAATGCGAAACTTATAGCAATGAACAAGTTCACAAGCTACAGCTTAATATTACTGAATATTTGCAAGAAGAAAGTCGTCAGTTACCGACTCGCATCGAAATGGAAAAGTTTTTGAATGGAGTGGATAACTTGCGTGATGATTTAGAACGTTTAGAACAAAGGGTGCAACGACTTTCATGAAAATTCTCCGCCAAATTCTGCGAATGATGACAATTTACCGAGTCATCGTCCGCTATGGGCTTGATGAGTTATTACTCTCAACGAAAATTTTTCGCCCACTACGCTTATTTGCCTATCTTCTGCCCGGATACTGGCTCCACTCCAAAAAACTCACACGAGGAAAGCGAATCCGTTTAGCTTTACAAGAATTAGGACCGATTTTCATTAAATTTGGTCAAATTCTGTCTACTCGTCGTGACTTATTACCCGATGATATCGCTTTAGAATTAGCGAAATTACAAGATAAAGTCGCACCATTCAGCGGTGAAGAAGCCATAAAAATTCTCGAAAAAGTTTATGCTCGCCCCATTAACGAGGTTTTTTGTCAATTTGACAGTACACCTATTGCAGCAGCTTCTATTGCCCAAGTACACGCAGCGCGTTTACATAATGGACGCGAAGTAGTAGTAAAAATACTACGTCCAAAAATTAAATCTCGTATAAATAAAGATGTTGAATTGCTTTACTTATTAGCAGACTTAACCAATCGTTATTGGGCTGAAGGGCATAGATTACGCCCACGAGAAGTCGTTGCAGAATTTGATAAAAATCTCCATGACGAACTAGATTTAATCCGCGAAGCCGCTAATGCTGCCCAACTTAGGCGTAATTTTAAAAACTCAGATTTACTTTATGTACCTGAAGTAGAATGGGATTATACCCGATCAAATGTAATGGTGATGGAGCGCATCAGCGGCATACCTGTTGGCGATATAGCGGCATTAAAAAAACAAGGTGTTAATTTTAAACATCTAGCAGAAATTGGCGTTGAAATCTTTTTTACCCAAGTTTTTCGAGATAACTTTTTTCACGCCGATATGCACCCGGGCAATATTTTTGTAGATTGTCATAATCCTGAACGTCCATCTTATATTGGCGTAGATTTTGGGATTATGGGTACACTAAGCACTGAGGATCAACATTATTTAGCGGCAAATTTTTTAGCCTTTTTCCGACGTGATTATCATAGAGTGGCAGAATTACATGTTCATTCCGAATGGGTACCCGCAGATACGCGGATAGAAGAATTTGAAGGGGCTATCCGTAGCGTTTGCGAACCATTTTTTGATAAACCTTTGAAAGATATATCTTTTGGCATGGTATTATTGCGCCTGTTTCAAACTGCACGGCGTTTTAATATGGAAGTCCAACCACAATTAGTCTTGTTACAAAAAACTTTACTAAATATTGAAGGTTTAGGACGCTCATTATATCCAGATTTAGATTTATGGCAAACAGCAAAACCCTTTTTAGAACGGTGGATGGATGAGAGAGTAGGAATGCGTGCCTTTTTCAAAGGGCTGGCAAGTAATTTACCCCTATGGGCAGAAAATTTACCTGATATACCAATGTTGGTACACGAAAGCTTAGTCCAACGCCAAACAGACTCTGAACATCTTAAACGCTTAGATCAACAATTAACTCGCTTAACAACAGAAATGCAACAATGGCACAAACGCTTTATGTGGCTATTAATTGGGAGTGTAATTGTTATTAGTTTAACTATATTTTTAAAATAAAAAAAAACCTGACAGGTTTTGATACTACTCCAAACCTCAGAGGTTTTGGAAACCTCAGAGGTTTTGATACTGCTCCAAACCTCAGAGGTTTTGGAAACCTCAGAGGTTTTGATACTACTCCAAACCTCAGAGGTTTTGGAAACCTCTGAGGTTTTGATACTACTCCAAACCTCAGAGGTTTTGGAAACCTCTGAGGTTTTGATACTGCTCCAAACCTCAGAGGTTTTGGAAACCTCAGAGGTTTTGATACTGCTCCAAACCTCAGAGGTTTTGGAAACCTCAGAGGTTT
>JALWSU010000346.1 GCA_026993485.1 Thiotrichaceae bacterium
AGGATTGCTAGAGAACTGCCCGTTTGCCCACCCTACCACATATTTCAAAACAACGGAGCAACAGAATATGAAAATAATTACTCTCGTTCCCACGCTCCAGCGCACTCCTTTATACATAGTTTTTAACTAATTGATTTTATTGCGTTTAATCATTAAACGTATTATCGGGCAACCACTGGGGATTACCTATACAAACTGTAGGGGTAATAATCGGTTGCCCTTGTGTATAACTCGATGATCAAGTTTTTTTTGCTTGACAAATTGTATTTTATTTAGTTATAAAATAACTATTTGAATTATAATAATTTTAAGGTATGTTGGAGTCTAAAGCTAAAGCTTTGGACTCCAATTATTATATAATCTTCAAATATAAATAGTATTGATTTAAATTCAGATTTTTTTCAAAAAGTCAATAAATAAAAACTTGATCATCAAGTATAAGAGAGTGCGTTCCAGCGTGGGAACGATAGTAACGAGAGTATTTTTTAGCTTAATTATTAACAAGAAAACACAAAATGCCACAAATAGAACAACGAAAAGCCTCAGATTATTCTAATTACGAATTCAACTTGGGATTCTCGACTCCAAAGAAAACCGATACCACAACACCTGATAATAAGAAGAAGCTACCAGATATCCCAACAATTCCATTATCAGGTGAAGAAACTTTAAATAATGACGAAATTTTGTACACTTTGCGTCATTTTCATTTGGGCGATCCCAGTAGCTTAGCTAAAACCGAGACTGTTAGTGATGACTATGTACCTGCATTACTTCACAGTTACCGAGATGCTTCAAAAGTGCGTTATGATTATCCACTATTTCTTGACACTAATGGCGAGGCTAAGCCCATTTCGACTTTTTTAAGCGAATCAGTTAGCGATAATGCTCGTATTTTAAAAGATAACTTATTGCGTATCGAAAAATATTTGCGTGAAATTCTGAAACAAACTGAGGGTCCTACTTTAGCTTCCCCATTATTAATTGAAGCTGGAAAAGCCGTACAAGAAGAAATTAACTTAGATGCGGCAAATAATGCTAGTTTTGAAGCTGATTTTAATAAGCTTTTGGCGACTATAGAACCTAATGCCCATATCTTGGGATATGGCAAATATGCCGCTATTCACTTATTAAATCATGCGATACGCCACAGTCTAATGCCAAGACGTGCTAAATTTAATGAAACACTTAAACAGCATATTAAAAATCTGAAAACCCTATTAGACATAAATTGGCGACAAACTGATGAATCTATAGAACCTAAAATGGCAGTCGATAGTGTCGGCAGCTATGCAAGTTCGCGTTTTGATCCTTTGGCTTTGTCTGAGATTATGGACCACTCTCGCGGTTCAGTGGGCTTGACTAAGGAACGCCAGCAGCGCATTGAAACCGCATTACAAATTTTAGAAGATTATTTACAACACCAAGACCCGATTTTAGTAAAATGTGTTCATTTAGGTGGACTAACTGGTGATTGGCTTACAAATACTCCTGATTTTGAGGCAATTATTGATTCAAATCCTTGTACTAAAGCAACTGAACTGTTTGATCAACAAACTGCTAAATTTGCTAAAGTTTTCAGTGCGGCACGAATAGCGCAATTAGAAATTAATAATATTTACGATTCCGCAATTCACGATCCTTGGTTTGCTCATTTCAATTGGGAAGCCTTTTCTAAAGAAGAAATGCTATTGTTACCAGTAGTTATTGCCCTAGAATCCGCTGATAGAGTTGCTGGTTTAGCTATGAATGCCCTTTCTCGTTTACTTAGTTCTGGACGCCCAGTACAAGTGCTAGTTAGAATTAGAGCGCATGGAAATCCTTACAGTTCCTCCGATGATCCTTTTCATAATTACCGCTTAGAGTTAGGCTATTTCGGCATTAGTCACCGA
Organism: Thiotrichaceae bacterium; assembly: GCA_026993485.1. GTDB lineage: Bacteria > Pseudomonadota > Gammaproteobacteria > Beggiatoales > Beggiatoaceae > JAUXCJ01. The sequence goes on from JALWSU010000346.1 coordinate 1,893, forward strand.
CAAGCTGTGATTTCTCAATCATCTGCTGCTAGACATCAACACCTTTTAACGCAATTTTATTCAGCATTAGAAGCTACTCGCACTAGCTTACATCTAATCAATACTGGTGTTCAGCATTCCGCGCATGGTATCAATGCTTGGCTGGTTTCTGGTGCAGCTCTTGAAAGTCGGGCGCATCCATTTTTTCATTTAAATCCAGAAGCTGGCGACTCTTTCGCAGATCGGATGGATTTTATAGGCAATCCTCAACCTGAACGTGATTGGCCATTACATCCATTTGAATATAAAAGTAAAACTGGCGAAATAGTCAGCACTGAACTAGCTTTTACATTTGCCGATTATGCTCTGCTAGTTCCACGCATACGCCAGCATTTTCGCTTAGTTCCTATTGGCTTTGATAGCGAATATTTAGTTCCTGTAGCTGCCTATTTATCTGACTGTACTAATAAGGAAGACTGTAAACGAATTCCCTTTATTTGGGCAACCAATGATAAAGGTGAACTTCACAAATTAGTTGTATCACGCGCCCTAATTTTTGCTTGCAAAGATCGTCTTAATTATTGGCATAGCTTGCAAGAAATGGCAGGAGTGCAAAACAAATATGTTGATCAAGCCGTAGAAGCAACTCGTAAAGCCCTACAAGCTGATGCTGATGCTGAGCGTGAACGCTTACAAGCTGAACATCAGGAACAATTAGAACAAGTTCGCCAACATACTGCAAGCGAAGTTATGCAACGGCTAACTGATGTTTTACTCAATCTCGATTTAACAACATCTACACCGCTGGTTCAACCTAAACAACAACCCCTAGCGGTTGAATCTACCGAACCCAAGCCAGAGAAACCAGAGGAAATTGAAGAAGCTGAGCAACAGGAGGAAATAGAAGAAACCGAATCAGAAACCTTTGAAGATGCTTGGATAGATAGCTCATTGTGTACTAGTTGCAATGATTGTACTAAAATCAATGCGTTAATGTTTTTGTATGACGAAAATAAACAAGCCTATATAGGCGATATTAACAGCGGAACTTATGCACAATTGGTTGAAGCAGCAGAACTTTGTCCTGCCCATTGCATCCATCCGGGCAAACCAACTAATCCTGATGAACCTGGATTAGATGAACTCATAAAACGAGCAGAACCATTTAATCACTAATAATCAACCATTAATTTTAACTTGGAGTCCAAAGCTTTATAGTATTTCAGAAAAATAATTTAAGTCTAAACCTCCGAGGTTTTGAAAACCTCGGAGGTTTTTGGCCAAAATCTTTATCTGAAAAGCTTTAGCTTTAAAACTAGCCAAAGCTAAAGCTTTGGACTCCAATATTTTGGAGTAAATATGAAAAAGTTGTTTATATTATTGATTATCTTAATTAGTTTTACTGCTTGTAGTTTCCAACCAGTTCCTCCAATTCATTCACCAGTTCCTATAAAATCTAAACCGAAACCAAAAACTAAAGCGAAACCGAAACCAAATTTAAAATCTTCAGTTCATACTAAAGCTGTAAAAGGAGTAGCTTTTTCACCTGATGGCAAAATGGCATTATCAGCATCAGTAGATAAAACCGTAAAATTATGGGCAACTGATACTGGGTATTTGATTCGGACATTTGTAGGACATACTAGAGCAGTAAATGCTGTCGCATTTTCGCCCGATGGTAAACAAGCATTATCAGTTTCAGATGACTACAATATCAATCTTTGGGAAATAAAAACTGGGCGTTTAATTCAAACCTTTTATGGACACAATGGCCCCATTAATGCAATTGCATTTTCACCTGATGGCAAAACGGCTTTATCAGGTTCAGAAGATGCGACCGCAAAAT
>JALWSU010000347.1 GCA_026993485.1 Thiotrichaceae bacterium
GTAAGTAGCCGTGCAAGAATAATCTGATATATAAGCTACGCTTACTTCGCTTGGAGTCCAAAGCTTTAGCTTTGGATGGTCTCGCCCAAAGCTAAAGCTTTGGACTCCAATTATTATAGCGTTGCCCGATTTAGTTAAGCACATTTACGCTCCAAACCTGTCAGGTTTAATTTCCGTTGGGGTTTCAAAGACCTCCGAGGTTTTCAAAACCTCGGAGGTCTGATTTTCAGGCTTAACTTTTAACGCTATATCTTTTTCACCATTGCATTATTCAGACTCTCACTGATACCATATATAACAATTAATTACCAAGTCGCACACACATAAGTTCATTATTTCTAAGGAGCAATAATTTTATGCTTGCAATATTAAAAATGATTGTATTTATACTGAGTTGTGGTATTTTTGCCAACTCTATGAAAAAACATCAAATTCTAGTAATTATCATTGGAATAATAACTATTTTTGGCACACTTTATTTAGGCAAAGATATCTGCGAAGATTTGGGCTATTGTAAAGAGGAAACCTTTGCATCTTTCTTGTCATCATTTTTTTCATCTAATACTAAAGCTGATGAGCCTTGGGTACCAACAAAAACTAACACTCCACCATTACCTACTTTATCAGCCAAATTTAAGGCAACCCCTTTTTCTAGCGTTTTTAAATTTTCTTTTGATGTCTTGACATTTGAAGAATTTAAAAAACAGCAAGCTTTTAAAGCCAAGGATATGTTTGAAACCACAAAAGAGTATCAAGCACGTTATGCCGCTTTTAAAAAGCGTTTTCAAGAATATCAACAACAATTGGGGAGCAAGCGGCAACAATTAATAGATGAGTATAATCAGGCAGTATTAAAAGCCAATCCAGATTATCAAATTGGTGTAGCTACATTAACTGGTTATGATGCTGATGCTGGAAAACTCTCGGTTAAATTGGATTGGCAAGCGGATTGGATTAAAAAGAATGTTATAACAAATAAGGACTTAATTAAAACCTCAACAATCTCAATTTCACCCAAGAAAGCCAAAGCATTGTGGCAAAAGGGACAAGAAAAACGCTTATTTTTTAAAGTGACTAGGTTTGAGAATGACAATGAATATTTAGGTGGTGAAGCGGTTTTAGTGGAAAACACTGGCTGGTTTTCAAATAATCTTTGGTTAATTGATAATTCATTTGTATATTTATTTCCAACAGATAAAGGTAAAAAGAAAAAGCAGGAGGAGATAGAGCGTGCTAAAGCTATAGCTATAGCTAAAGCTGAACTAGAACGCCAAGCACACCAAGCGCGTATTGCTAAAGCTAAAGCTAAACTAGAACGCCAAGCGCGTATTGTTATGGAAAATCGACGTGAAAAAACCAGTAAAGTCTTTAGAGATACTTTAACAAATGGCAGTTTTGGTTTTGGACCATACATGGTAAAAATCCCTGCTGGGTCTTTTCGTATGGGGGATATTCAAGGAGCTGGCAATTCAAATGAAAAACCTGTACATAAGGTATATATAAGTGCATTTGCCATTGGCAAATATGAGGTAACTTTTGCTGAGTATGATAAGTTTTGTGAGGCTACGGGTAGAAGTAAACCAGACGATGAAGGTTGGGGGCGGGGTAAGCGTCCAGTTATTAATGTGTCATGGAATGATGCTGTAGCTTATGCAAAGTGGTTAAGCCAGAAAACAGGTGTAAAATATCGTTTGCCTACTGAGGCCGAATGGGAATATGCCGCCCGTGCTGGTACCAAGACTAAGTATTGGTGGGGTAATGATATTGGTACTAATAAGGCCAATTGTGATGGTTGTGGTAGTAAATGGGATGATAAGCAAACTGCACCAGTAGGCTCCTTTAGTGCAAATCCGTTTGGTGTATACGACACGGTGGGTAACGTATGGGAGTGGGTTTCCGATATATATAGCAGCGACTACTACAGTCGCTCCTCTCCCAGTGCTAACCCTAAAGGCCCTCGCACCGGCTGGAATCGCGTGCAGCGCGGGGGCGCGTGGTACGACTTCGCGCGGCACGCCCGGGCGGCGTATCGCGGCGGCGACTCCCCCGACTACCGCGGCGACGACCTCGGCTTCCGCCTGGCGAGGCAACCTTAGTTACCCTGTACTCTGTTACCCTGTTACCCTTTAAAATTTTAAAAAAGGTAGCCCTCTTCTGACTTGGTGAGGTGCGGAGCGTGCGATAGCCGCGTAGCACCACACCAAGTCAGAAGAGGGCGGGAATAGGGGCAGGGTTTTAGTTTCTTGTCTGAACTGTGATTTTGGTGATTTTTGTGATTACTCTGATTTTGAGTTTTTTTATCAAAGTTAATCAGTTAATCAGATAAATCACAGTTCAGACAATTAATGGAGCTTGGGAACGAGAACAAATTATCGCTTACGCTCCAAACCTGCCAGGTTTTTAAAACCTGGCAGGTTTTCTAGGTGTATTTTATGCAATCGGTTAACGCTATATTAAGCTATGAAAAGAGTACAACGAATATAAGACAACGAATAAAATCTTTGACAAATCATGAACTAAATGATTTGGTGTTGATTCTTTGTTTTCCATTCGTTGTACTCCATCCATTAACGGCAGTGAAGCTCCCGCTTGGGAACGAGTAATTCTTAAATTACAAGGATTTTTTTAGATTGCGTTTGATTTACTCTTAACAGAAAAAAAGAGGTGCTAAATGAAATTTAAAGTGGTGATTCATGAAGCTGAAGAAGGAGGATTCTGGGCCGAAGTGCCTGCTATACAAGGATGTGTCACTCAGGGTGAAACCTTTGAGGAATTGCTTAAGAATCTCTATGAAGCTATTGAAGGATGTTTATCTGTGGATATTCTAAATATCGAAATTTCGGCAAATGATAAAATAATGGAGATAGCAGTTTGAAAGCAGTTACTGGAAAAAGGTTTTGTCAGCTTTTAGAAAACAAAAATTGGCAATTAATGCGTGTAAATGGGAGTCATCATATTTATTCAAAAATTGGATTATATGCTCGTATTTCAGTACCAGTGCATGGAAATGCAACACTAAAAATAGGTTTGCAAAAGCATTTAATGAAAATAGCAGAAATAGACGAATCAGAACTATAAAAAAATCTTTATAAAAATTACATGGATTTTCAACCCTCGCTCCCTGGTTCCAGCATCACTGCCATTAAGTTAAACCTGACAATCAAACCTCCGAGGTTTTTAAAACCTCGTCTTTGAAACTTCATGGAAAATAAACCTGACAGGTTTTAAAAACCTGTCAGGTTTGCCCCTCCTATTATTTCGACAAAGACACCCAACGCAAACGCAAAGCATTACTAATAACTGATACCGAACTCAGACTCATCGCTGCTGCGGCGATAATCGGAGACAATAGCAAACCAAAAAATGGATACAAAATACCCGCCGCAACTGGTACGCCTAGCGAATTATAAATAAAGGCAAAAAACAGGTTTTGGCGGATATTATTCATTGTTGCTTGACTTAATCGCCTTGCCCGCACGATACCTTGTAAATCGCCCTTAATTAAAGTAATACCGGCACTTTCCATCGCTACATCTGTACCTGTACCCATTGCTATACCTACATTTGCTTGCGCTAATGCTGGGGCATCGTTAATACCATCGCCTGCCATTGCTACAATATGTCCTTTATCTTGCAGTTCTTTGATTGCACTGGCTTTTTGATCTGGTAATACTTCTGCTATTACTTGATCAATACCAAGCTTGTCGGCGACTGCTTGTGCTGTGGTGCGACTATCGCCACTGAGCATGACTAGTTGAATTCCATCTTTATGTAGGGCAGCTAGTGCGGCAGGGGTGGTTTCTTTGATTGGATCCGCAACTCCAAGTAATCCAACTAGCTGATTATCTACAGATAATAACATTACGGTTTGTCCTTCAGCACGTAACTTTTCGGCGCGTTCAACTACTTCATCGGAAATGACTATGCTAAGGTGTTCAAACAGTTTTAAATTGCCTAAAGCTAGTTTATGCCCTTCTACAACCCCGATTACGCCTTTGCCTGTAATAGAATCGAACTCATCAACAGCAAGTAGTTCTTGTTTCGCACTACTAACAATGGCTTCAGCTAAAGGATGTTCGCTGGCACGTTCCAGACTGGCAGCTAGTTGGAGTACCCGCTCTTTATCTATGTCTCCGATTGCTTGCACTGATTGCAGAACTGGCTTGCCTTCAGTCAAAGTTCCCGTTTTATCGACTACTAAAGTATCGACTTTTTCCATGATTTCTAAGGCTTCGGCATTTTTAATTAAAACTCCTGCCGTTGCACCTCGTCCAGTTCCTACCATGATCGACATAGGCGTTGCTAAACCCAGCGCACAGGGACAGGCAATAATTAGTACAGCAACGGCGTTGACTATTGCATGTGCTAAACGGGGTTCTGGTCCCCAAATTCCCCAAATAATCAGAGTTATAATAGCAATAAACACTACTGTTGGGACAAAATAAGCTGAGGCAACATCTGCTAAACGTTGAATCGGAGCGCGGCTGCGTTGTGCTTCACTGACCATGCGGACAATTTGCGCTAACAGCGTTTCTGTGCCAACATGTTCAGCTCGCATTAGTAAGCTACCAGTGCGATTGATAGTTGCACCAATCAGAGGTTCGCCGCTGGTTTTTTCTACGGGTACTGGTTCTCCAGTAATCATAGATTCATCAATGGTACTATGGCCTTCTAGTACCACCCCATCCACTGGTATTTTTTCGCCAGGGCGTACACGTAGAACATCGCCCGTTTTTACCTGATCCAAGGGAATATCTTCTTCGTTACCATTGTCACGTACAATACGTGCAGTTTTCGGAGCTAATCCTAGTAGTTCTTTAATAGCACTATTGGTTTGGCTGCGTGCCCTAAGTTCTAGAACTTGCCCTAATAATACTAAAGCAGTAATAACAGCGGCAGCTTCAAAATAAACTGCGACTGTTCCTTCTGCACTAAGCATAGTAGTTGGAAACAGTTCCGGAAATAGCATTGCGATTACACTATATAACCAAGCTACTCCTACACCTAAAGCAATCAGGGTAAACATATTTAGGTTGCGTTGTACTACCGATGCCCAGCCGCGCACGAAAAAGGGCCAGCCTGCCCATAATACTACGGGTGTTGCTAACAAAAATTCTATCCATTGAATCATGGACATACTAATGGATTTCGGGATAAAACTAGGTGCTAAATCCGCTAACATGGCGATAATAAAAACGGGTAAACCTAGCACGACGCTAACCCAAAAGCGACGTGTCATATCTAGCAGCTCCGGATTTTCCTCAGTCTCAGTTACAGCTACGTTGCGTGGTTCTAATGCCATTCCGCACTTGGGGCAGGAACCTGGCGTTGGTTGCTCTATTTCTGGGTGCATGGGGCAGGTATAAATCACGCTTGAGGAAATATCGCTAGTACTACTTTGCTTACTGCTAGGAGAATCGGCGCTGTACTGTTCAGGTTGCATTTGAAACTTGTTCATGCAATGTGTGCTACAAAACAAGTATTCCTTATTTGCATGAGTATGACGGTATTTCGTGTCCTGACTCACTTCCATGCCGCATACTGGGTCTTTTGTTGTGTCCATTTTGTCCACCTCTTTAAGGGTAACCACAAGGGATTACCCCTACAAAACCAATGATGTAGGGGCAATCGGTTGCCCTACAAAACCAATGATGTAGGGGCAATCGGTTGCCCTACAAAACCAATGATGTAGGGGCAATCCTTTATGGTTGCCCTTTCTTTAGATTATGAGTAAACCACCAATAAGTGGCACCGCCTGCGGCAACTGCTGCAACAATAGGGGCAGCAACCAATATAGTGGCACCCGTTGCCATACCTCCACCAATTGTCGCTCCAATGGTTGCTAAACCCATTCCATTCGCACCTACCATCGCCACCGTTACCACTGTGCCTACAGTTCCAACTGCTGCACCAGCATAAGTAGCTACTTTGGCATTTTCACATGCCTCTTTATTTTGACAGCCACTATAAACAGTGTTATTCATCACCGCAGCCGTGCCGAATCCTGCTGCACCGCCTATAACTGTACTCATGAAAGTTAAACCAGCTCCTCCACATGCACCGCTGGCCATATAATTAGCGGCATTTGATCCCATCCATCCTGACCATCCTGACTGAGTACTCATTCCCATCCATCCCGACTGACAACCCATTCCCATGCCCATTCCTCCAACAACTGGCTCAACTGCCATTGTGGGATTAGCATAAAACATGAAAAGCACTAAACTACTTAATAACCAATTTTTCATAATAAGCTCCTTATGGAGACCTCCGAGGTTTTGGAAACCTCGGAGGTCTGGGTTCATTAATATAGAGACCTCCGAGGTTTTGGAAACCTCGGAGGTCTGGGTTCTGAATTAATATGGAGACCTCCGAGGTTTTGGAAACCTCGGAGGTCTGGGTTCTGAATTAATGTGATTACTTCTTTGCAACTAAGAACATGCCACAAATAGGACAACTACCCGGTTTGTCACTCACAACTTCAGGGTGCATTGGACACACATATTTAGCATCCAAATGTTTATGAGCATGTTCTAGGGCGGAATCGTGTTTCGCTTTTGCCATACTTTCTGTAGTAGGTTCAGATTCTCCGCAAGCGGTTAATAGTGATACTGCTAACAATGAGATAACAAATATACGCATAATATTTATTCCTATAGTTATAGTTAGTTTTTCAAAAAAATCTTTTCAACTGAAACCTCCGAGGTTTCGCAAACCTCGGAGGTTTAATGACTATGCCCATCATGTTCATGTTCATGCTTATGCTTATCTGGTGTCGGCTCAGTTTTCATAGCATGTTCATGACTATGACTATGACTATCAGATGATTGCATTTCACCAGAATGAACATGCCCACTCGTATGATCTTCAGCAGCAGGCATAGACATTACACCAAGCCCATAACGATATACCAATTCCCCACCATGCCAAGCAGTTGAAAATAACAAGCCAAGTAGCAAAACTGCCATAAGTAAAAATGGTAATTTAATCAGCTTGTTAGCATAGAAGCTCCAAGCTGACCATAATGTGGTTAATAAAAGTACAGCGAATGTGGCTAATGCCCAGTTGCGATGTTCAATCATTGCAGCATGGGAGGGGGTATCGTGGGCAACGCTGTTATATGCCAAAATCCCCGTAACAACAGTTATTACCGCGAAAATGGTACCTATCCACAAATTCCAGCGAGCAATTATTAAACATTGCTCTTGAATAGGTCGATTTCCAAGTAATTTTGCCAATAGGAAAAATCCTATAGCAGTACTAATCAAGGCAACCGTAAAATGGACAAAAATCGGGTGCCAATTTGGAATTATTTCAATCATTGCAAGATTCCATAGCTAAAAAAAAGTAGTAAAAAAAAAGTAGTAAAAACAGTCAAAAAATTTAGGCACAGTAAAGCCTTAGATAGATAGTTCGTGCCTAGTATTTTTAAAACCAAAAAATAAAAATCAAAATCAGGATTAGGATTAGCTACGGAATTTGCGAGGAGGTTTGAACAGGCGAGTTAAAAACCCGTCTAAAAAGGTAGGGACAATTGAAAAGTTAAGTTTTTGAAAGGAAAAACTACTAATACTTAAAATAGAAGAAATTAAGAAAATACCACTACAAGCACAATGGTTACAATGACAAAATCCCATACAACACTTATCACAGCAATCTTGCATCTCATTAGTTTGGGTAGCAGAATGCTCATGGAGTGCCTTATGGCAGGCTATATTTTCGCTATCAACGCCATTAAATTGGCTAAGTCCAGACGCAAAGACTCCTTGCCACAGGATAATGCCCTGTGCGAGGATGAGTAAAATTACTAATAATCTTTGAGTCTTAATAGACATAATAAATTTTTATTGAAAATATAGATTTTTGTGAATATAAATGCTTGCATGGATTTAATGTATGGCATCTTGAAATAAATTGCAAGTCTAATATTGATTTTATTTTAATTTAACTGGAAATAAGGATTTTCTATTTAACTTGGAGCGAAGCGAAGAAGCTTTAGCTTTGGCAGATGGTCAAGCTTTGGACTCCAAGGAGAAACTCAAAAAACTCGTTTGTCAATGCGTAAGTTTTATAATGAACTCAAATTCTTCAAACCAAACCAAGTTATTTATAGGTATCAACGCTAGGGTATCGTGACATCGGCGCATGGTAACGATAAAATTAATTCCATAATCAGTTATTTGGATACTATTAGAATTGCTGAATTAAACTGATCATGATATAAAATAATAAAAATGGTGTTGCAAAATAAAACTAATCTTATGGTTTCCATCGTCAGAACCTTGATTACAAAGGATTATAAGGATTGTAAGGATTGTTTAATCAATCGCTTCTAACCCAATCCTGTAAATCCTTTTAATCCCTTAAAATCAAGGTTCAGACAATGAGTGCAAATTATTTGGCAACAACTCTAATCATTTTTTATTAATGTCATCACAACCTCAAAGGAGTCTAAATGCAAGAATTTACTGACATTGATCCCCAAGAAACGCAAGAATGGATAGATGCTTTAGAAAGTGTCTTAAAAAATGATGGTGCTGAGCGAGCGCATTTTTTATTAGATACTTTAATTGACAAAGCTCGTCGATCAGGAGCAAATATTCCTCATAGTGCCAATACTGCCTATGTTAATACTATCCCACCTAATCAAGAGGAACAAAGTCCAGGAGATTTTGATTTAGAATGGAAAATCCGCTCATTAGTCCGCTGGAATGCAATGGCAATGGTTGTACAAGCTAATCGCAAAAATAGTGAATTAGGTGGACATATTGCCAGTTTTGCCTCCGCTGCTACTTTATATGATGTTGGATTCAATCATTTTTTTAAGGCAAAGTCGGCTACTCATGGTGGCGATTTAGTTTATTTTCAAGGCCATTCCGCACCTGGTATTTATGCACGGGCTTTTTTAGAAGGGCGAATCAGCGAAGAGCAAATGCGGAAATTTCGTCAAGAAGTAGATGGCGGTGGACTTTCTTCTTATCCGCATCCTTGGCTAATGCCAGATTTTTGGCAGTTTCCCACTGTTTCTATGGGCTTAGGTCCGATTATGGGAATTTATCAAGCCCGTTTTATGAAATATTTACATGATCGGGGCATAATCAACGCTGAAGGGCGCAAAGTTTGGGTATTTGCTGGCGATGGTGAAATGGACGAACCTGAATCTCGTGGCGCAATTGCACTTGCAGCGCGTGAGGAACTGGATAATCTGATTTTTGTGATTAATTGCAATTTGCAACGTCTTGATGGTCCTGTGCGTGGAAATGGTAAGATTATTCAAGAGTTAGAAGGTGATTTTCGCGGCGCAGGTTGGAATGTAATTAAAGTGATTTGGGGTTCCTATTGGGATCCCTTATTTGCTATGGACACAAAAGGTTTGCTATTAAAACGTATGGAAGAATGCGTTGATGGCGAATATCAAAATTATAAAGCCAAAGGTGGTGCTTATACTCGTGAGCATTTCTTTGGTAAATATCCCGAACTCAAGGCAATGGTAGCCAAAATGACAGATGATGACATTTGGCGACTCAATCGCGGTGGGCATGATCCTCATAAAGTCTATGCTGCCTATGCCAGAGCAGTTAAACATAAAGGGCAACCTACTGTTATTCTAGCGAAAACAGTTAAAGGTTATGGAATGGGACCGGCTGGAGAAGGGCAAAATATTACCCATCAACAAAAGAAAATGAATACCGATGCGATTCGAAAATTTCGAGATCGTTTTAATCTGCCGATTCCCGATGAACAATTATCTGATGTACCTTTTTATAAACCGCCCGAAGATAGCCCCGAAATTAAGTATTTACACGAACGGCGACAAGCATTGGGTGGTTATTTGCCATCACGGACAAAAAAAGCAACACCGATTGAAGTACCAGACATTAGTATTTTTAATACCATGCTCAAAGGCAGTGGAGACCGAGAAATGTCCACCACAATCGCCTTTGTACGGATGTTATCCGCTCTGGTTCGTGACAAGAAAATCGGTAAATATATTGTCCCAATTGTACCTGATGAGGCGCGGACATTTGGTATGGAAGGCTTATTTCGGCAATTAGGAATTTATTCCTCTCAAGGACAATTATATGAGCCGCAAGATGCCGATCAAATTATGTACTACCGCGAAGATAAAAAAGGTCAAATTCTTGAAGAAGGCATTTGTGAAGCTGGAGCAATGTCATCATGGATAGCCGCTGCTACTGCTTATAGTAATCACGATGTCAACATGGTACCGTTTTATATTTTCTACTCCATGTTTGGCTTCCAACGGATTGGTGATTTAGCTTATGCAGCGGGTGATTTACGTTCACACGGATTCTTAATTGGTGGTACTGCGGGACGAACTACCTTAGCGGGCGAAGGCTTACAACATCAGGATGGACATAATCTAATGTTAGCCTCTAATATTCCCAATTGTGTGGTTTATGATCCCACTTTTGCTTATGAAATGGCAGTGATTATTCATGAAGGCTTGCGCCGTATGTACCATGATCAAGAAAGTATTTTCTATTATATTACTGCCATGAATGAAAATTATCAGCATCCAGCAATGCCAGAAGGCGTAGAAGCTGGCATTTTAAAAGGAATGTACTTATTTAAAGAAGAAAAACCCAACTCAGAACCAAAAGTACAACTTTTAGGCAGTGGCACAATTTTACGCGAAGTTATCGCCGCCAGTGAATTATTAGCTGAAGATTTTGGCGTATCTGCCAATATTTGGAGTGTAACCAGTTTTACTGAATTGCATCGCCAAGGGGTTGAAATTCAGCGTTGGAACATGCTACACCCAGAAGAAAAACCACGTCATTGTTACGTTTACGAATGTCTCAAAGATCGAAAAGGTCCTATTGTAGCTGCAACCGACTATGTCAAAGCTTATCCAAACCAAATTCGCTCCTGTATTCCCCATCCTTATTATTATGTACTTGGCACAGACGGCTTTGGGCGTAGCGATTCCCGCAAACAATTGCGGAAATTCTTTGAAGTAGATCGTTACTACATTACAATTGCAGCCCTTAAAGGTTTAGTCGATATGGAAGAACTGCCACCGAGTAGGGTGACTGAAGCCATCAAAAAATACGGTATTAATCCTGATACCCCCAATCCAATGAGCGTCTAATAAGGAGCTAAAAACAACTATGCTAACCGAGATTAAAGTACCAGATATTGGTGACTTCAAAGATGTACCAGTTCTTGAAATTTTGGTCAAAAGTGGCGACACAGTTGAAGTTGAACAATCATTAATCACCTTAGAAAGTGATAAAGCCACAATGGAAATTCCTTCGACCCATGCCGGAATTGTTCAAGAAATTAAGGTAAACGTTGGCGACAATGTCTCCGAAGGGACAGTTATTTTAACAATGGAAGTGGCAGAAGCAGAAAGTGTAGCGCAACCTGAGCCAGAGCCAAAACCAGCAGTAGTAGAAGAAACGCCAACTACCCCAGTTCCAGCAACTCCGCCTAGCAGTAGTTCTTCTTCATCCACAACGGGACTAACAGAGAGTTTCAGACGACCTAAAAACCCACCAGTTTCCACTCAACATATTGAAAATGAAGTAAAAACATATGCTGGTCCAGCCGTTAGACATTTAGCGCGAGAACTAGGCGTAGATTTAACCAAAGTTACAGGCAGTGGACGTAAAGGGCGTATATTAAAAGAAGACATACACGCCTTTGTTAAACAAGCGATGACTGCGGAAACTACTACAACTACTCCGCAAACAAATATGGGAATCCCAGAAATCCCCGCAATTGATTTCAGTAAATTTGGAGAAATTGAAGTACGTCCATTAAGCCGAATCCAGAAAATTTCTGGCAAGCATTTACACAATAGCTGGCTAAATATTCCTCATGTAACTCAATTTGATGAAGCTGACATTACCGAATTAGAAGCCTATCGTAAAGAATTAGCCGCAGAAGCGCAAAAACGCAATGTAAAAATGACTTTACTAGCCTTTTTACTCAAAGCCAGTGCCTCAGCATTAAAAGCTTTTCCAGAATTTAACGCCTCACTGGATAGCAGTAAAGAAAACCTGATTTTGAAAAAATATTACAATATAGGAGTAGCAGTAGACACACCAAATGGCTTAGTAGTACCAGTGATACGCGATGTCAACTCAAAAGGCTTATTTGACTTTGCCGCAGAACTAGGAGAACTCAGCCAAAAAGCCAGAGAAGGCAAATTATCACCAACAGACATGCAAGGAGCAAGTTTCACTATATCCAGCTTAGGCGGCATAGGCGGAACTGCTTTTACGCCAATAGTCAATGCCCCCGAAGTAGCCATTTTAGGAGTATCACGTTCCAAAATGCAACCAATTTATAAGGACAAAAAATTTGTACCACGTTTAATGCTACCACTCTCCTTATCCTATGATCATCGAGTAATTGATGGTGCAACAGGAGCTAGGTTTACGCAATATTTAAGTTTTCTATTATCGGATGTGAGACGGTTGTTGTTTTAAAAACTGACTGGTTCCACGCTCCAGCGCAGGGCAACCACAAGGGATTGCCCCTACAAACACTGATGTAGGGGCAATCCCTTGTGGTTGCCCGATGAGGCGTTTCAGGATTAAACGCAATTAAATCAATTATTTAAACATTTATGTATAAAGGAGTGCGCTCCAGCGTGGGAAAAAAATTTATAACTTACTTGGAGTCCAAAGCTTTAGCTTTGGACGATCCAAAGCTAAAGCTTTGGACTCCAAAACTTTCATTTAACTTTGCTTAGCATTCCTCGACTCTTACTTTAAAACGCCAAAACCACCAAAAGTTAGTAGGATTCCCCATCACCACCGCAAGACTACTCTCGCTCCCACGCTCCAGCGCACTCCTTTATAACATAAGGGCAACCGATTGCCCCTACATCATGTAGGGGCAATCCCTTGTGGTTGCCCCTTGAAGCGTGCCAGGATTAAACGCAATAAAATCAATTAGTTAATTACATTTGTATAATAGAACTAGCCTTGTTAGGTAGTAGGCTTTTAGTGAATTGTAGAAAATAATTATGAAATATATATACTTAAAATGCTTATACATAATATTGCCATTTTTCATATTAGCAGCAAATGCTTCAGCACAAGAGCGTTTAGCTTTAGTAATTGGGAATGGGGATTATTATTCAGTTCCTTCTTTGCTTAATCCAATTAATGATGCAAAGGATATGGCAATAGTTCTCGAAAATTTGGGCTTTAAAGTTATTTTAAAGCTTAATGCCAGCAAAAAAACCATGAAACAGGCTGTGCGTAAGTTTGGGCGAGGTTTGCATCGTAATGATGTTGCCTTGTTTTATTATTCTGGATATGCTTTGCAATTCAATAACCGAAATTATTTAGTTCCAGTTAATGCTAATATCAAAGCTGATAAGAATATTAAGCTTGAAGGCTTTGAAGTCAAGGATGTTTTGCACAAAATGCAAAGAGCCAATAGTAAAGGTGTCAATATAGTCATTTTGGATGCTAGTAGGAATAATCCTTTTCAATCCAATCTGATAAAAAAAGGTTTAGCTGAAATGAAAGCTCCATTAGGTTTTTTGCTGGCTTATGCTGCTGCTCCTAATGTGCCATCTTATGAAAATAGTCAGCAGCGTAATAGTATTTATACCGCATATTTATTGGAGGCTTTAGCTGATAATAAAACAGTGTCTCTGGGCATTTTTGAAATGTTAAGCGAATTGACAAAACAAGTGTTTGCAAAAACGAATCGAAAACAATCTCCTTGGATATCGAACTCTTTAACAAAGCAATTTTGTTTTGGGAGCTGTGGGGTTTCCTGTCCAGAATGTTCACAATTATTAAAGGTTTGTGAAAAACATTTGCAAGCTAATCGTTTGACGAGTGGCAAAGGTGGTACTGCTTTGCCCTGTTATAAAAAAGTGTTGAAAAAAGACCCTACTAATAAAAAGGCGTTAGCTGGTTTAGATAAAATAGAAGCGCGTTATGTGAAATGGACAGAAACTGCATTGAATAATGGGAAAGTAAACAAAGCTAAGCAATACATTGAAAGTTTACGCCAAGTGAAACCAGAGTCTCCGAAATTAGCGAAGTTAGAGAGGCTAGTTTATACACCTGAAGAAATAAAGACGATTAAATCTGTTCGGACTTCTTCAGCAAATAACAAATGGTCATTTTTTGAAACGGTTTTGGAGATTTTAAGTAGATTAATGAAATCAAT
>JALWSU010000348.1 GCA_026993485.1 Thiotrichaceae bacterium
AAGGGATTGCCCCTACAGTAAATTATTGTTTGTAGGGGGCAATCCCTTGTGGTTGCCCTAGCGTGAGTAATTTTAAACCGATAGTTTAATTAGTTCTTGAATTGCTGCTTGAATTGCGTTTTGATTGTTATTGCTAAGTGCAGTACTAATGTGTTGTGCAATAGTTTTTTCAGCTGTAATTGTATCCAGTATCTTTAAGCCTTTTACAGTTAAACTAACTCCAAGAAAAACCGTAAAATCTAATTCTTGATAATGAATGAAACCTTCTCGTTGCAAAAAACGAATGCTGGCAAAATAGTTGTCTATGGTTTCTTCGTCAAGAGATTCCCCAAGTTCATCAATAATAATATCTATGCCTTTGGGAAATTCTTGATATAGTTTTTCAAAAACTAATGCTGTACATTGGTAAAAATCATCGCGGTTAGTTTTTGTCATTTGTTTTTTAACCAAAATTTTATAGATAACATTCTAAGGATTTGGCTTGTTTGATCGCATTGCCAAGATAAGTTTCTGGCTTTAAGTGAAGTAAGCGGGTTTTTTCATAGTCTGGAATTGGTAATTCTTCAATAAAGGCTTGTAAACGCTCTTGATTTATACCACGCCCTCGTGTTAGTTGTTTCAATTTTTCATAAGCTTGTTCTACGCCATAACGTCGCATTACGGTTTGGATGGGTTCTGCTAAGATTTCCCAGTTTTGATTTAAGTCTGCTTCAATCACTGGGCGGTTTACTTCTAATTTGCTAATGCCTTTTAGACAGGAGTCGTAGGCAATTACGCTGTGTGCTAAGGCAACGCCTAGATTGCGTAATACGGTGGAGTCGCTTAAATCTCGTTGCCAGCGACTTATGGGTAATTTGGTTGCGAAGTGATTAAATAGGGCGTTGGCTATGCCTAAATTGCCTTCGGCATTTTCAAAGTCAATTGGGTTGACTTTGTGTGGCATGGTTGATGAACCTACTTCTCCGGCAATAGTTTTTTGCTTGAAATAACCCAAAGAAATATAAGCCCAAATGTCTCGGCTAAAATCTATTAAGATAGTGTTAAAACGGGCAATGGCATCAAAAAGTTCCGCAATATAATCATGTGGTTCAATTTGGGTTGTATAAGGATTCCATTCTAAACCTAATTGTCCAACAAATGCTTGGGCAATGTGTCCCCAATTAAGTCTTGGATATGCGGCGAAGTGGGCATTGTAGTTGCCTACTGCTCCATTGAATTTGCCCATTAATTGTATTTCGGCAATTTGTTTTTTCTGACGTTGTAAGCGGTAAACGACATTGGCAAGTTCCTTACCCAATGTAGTGGGAGAGGCTGATTGTCCGTGTGTGCGTGACAGCATGGGAATTTCTGCATATTGCTCTACTAATACTGTTAATGTTGTTAATATAGCTGTCATTTTGGGCAAGATAATTTGATCACGCCCATCTTGTAACATTAGGGCATGGGCTAAGTTGTTAATATCTTCGGAGGTGCAAGCAAAGTGAATAAATTCACTGATAGCTAAAAGCTCAGGATGAGGCGCAATTTTTTCTTTGATGAAGTATTCTACGGCTTTTACATCATGGTTGGTGGTGCGTTCAATTTGTTTAACCCGTTGTGCATCTTCAAGCGAGAAATTTTCGGTAAGCTGATTTAATACTGTTTTAGATTCTCGGTTTAATGGTGGAACTTCAACAATGTGTGGATGATCAGCAAGAAATTGTAACCAGCGAATTTCGATTAAAACTCGATAACGAATCAAGCCAAATTCGCTAAATATAGGTTGTAAGGCTTTGGTTTTATTATTATAACGGCCATCAATTGGGGATATAGCGGTGAGGGTAGATAGTATCATAGTTATTCTGGTTTTAAGTTGAGTGGTTTTTTTAAGTTGTCGGGAATGCGAAAGGTGGTTGTTTCTGGCTTCCCTTGCATATTTTTCACGTTTGTTACACCAAAAGTTTTTAAGCGTTGCAGAACTTCTTCGACTAAAATTTCAGGTGCAGATGCACCAGCTGTAATACCTACGGAGGCTTTGTCAAAAAACCATTCTGGTTTTAAACTGTCAGCATTTTCAATTAAATAAGATTGAATTCCTACTTGTTTACCCAGTTCTTGCAACCGATTAGAATTAGAACTATTTTTAGAACCTACTACGAGTAAGATGTCAATTTTGGCGGCTAGTTCACGCACGGCATTTTGACGATTTTGGGTGGCATAACAAATATCGCTTAATGCTGGACCTTGAATTTTCGGAAAACGCGCAGTTAAGGCTGCAATCACTTCGCGGGTATCATCGACACTCAAAGTTGTTTGGGTGACATAAGCGACAAGTTCAGGGTTTTTTACTTGTAATGCTTGAACTTCTTCAACTGTGCTTAATACATGTACAGTAGCATCGACGCTGCCGCGAACGCCTTCTACTTCTGGGTGTCCTGTATGACCGATAATAATTATTTCAAAATTTTGTTTAGCGTAGCGTTGAGCTTGTGAGTGTACTTTTGTAACTAGGGGGCAAGTAGCATTAATTACTTGTAATTGGCGTTGTTTAGCTTTTTGGACGACAGTTGTTGCGACCCCATGAGCACTGAAAATACAAATGGCATTTGTGGGTACTTCGTCTAAGTTTTCTACAAACACTGCTCCTCGTTTTCTTAAATCTTCGACTACATAACGGTTGTGGACAATTTCATGCAATACATAAATGGGTGGAGTGTAAATTTTAAGCGCACGTTCAACTATTTCTATTGCTCGTACTACCCCGGCACAAAATCCACGTGGTTGGGCTAGTATTATATTCATTATGTTTTAATATCAAATCATTACAATAAATTGATAAATTCATCAACAGAAGGGCAACCGGTTGCCCTTTGAAACTTATTTATCTGAAGAATTTTTTTCTGCAATAGCAGCTATTGTTGCCATATCAGATAAGACTTCGGCAATATGATAAACTTTTATTTTACTATTTAAGCGTTTTAAGCGTCCAGCTATATTTAGTAAACAGCCCATATCTCCAGCGAGTAAAACTTGTGCTTTGCTTGCCTGAATATTAGCGACTTTGTCAGAAACCATACGGGCTGAGATGTCGGTATATTTCACGCAAAATGTGCCACCAAATCCACAACAAACATCAGACTCTGCCATTTCCCTTAATTCTAATCCTTTAATACTGTTTAATAATTGTCGAGGTTGTGCCTTAATGCCTAATTCACGTAATCCCGAACATGAATCATGATAAGTAACTGTTTTTTCAAAACAAGCATCTACTTTACTGATTCCACACACATCGGTTAAAAAACTAACTAATTCATAACAACGTTCTGCAAAGGCTTGGGCTTTGGCTTGCCATTCACTATCGTTTTGAAATAATTGGGGATAATGTTTTTTTAGCATTGCTGCACAGGAGCCAGAGGGGGCGACAATATAATCAAATTCATTAAAGATATTAATTACTTGTTTTGCGATGATGCGAGTATTTGCTAAATCACCGTTATTATAAGCAGGTTGCCCACAACAAGTTTGAGCGGTTGGGACTTCGACTTGATAGCCTGCTGTTTCTAAAAGATTAATAGCAGCAAAGCCAACATTGGGGCGAAATAAGTCAACTAAACAGGTAACAAATAATCCAACATGGGGGGGATGTGACATAAGATTGTACCTTAAAATCAGACCTCTGAGGAAAACCATACCTCGGAGGTCGTTAGATTTATAACCTCCGAGGTATGGTTT
>JALWSU010000349.1 GCA_026993485.1 Thiotrichaceae bacterium
CTCTAGCTAAATCTCTTCTACATAAATATTTAAGTAATTGATTTAATAGCGTTTAATTCTGAAACGTCTAACAGGGCAACCACAAGGGATTGCCCCTACAAACAAGGATTGTAAGGATTGTTTAATCAATCAGTTCTAACCACCAACAATCCTGTAAATCCTTTAAATCCCTTAAAATCAAGGTTCAGACAATGGGTGCAAATTAATTATTTTACGCACTATTTTAGTCCCCTTTAGGGGACTTTAGCATTTAGTCTTGGGCTTTAGCCCAAGGCTTATGAAATATATTCAGCCGTATAGCGTTCTAGCTTGATTGTATTTGACCAATAATCGCTGGGCAATCCTGCTTTTTGTTTTAAATGTTGGAGAAAATCGCGGGGTTCGCGCAAAGATTCCCAAACCGATGGCAGAAATGTCCCCTGATGAAATCCATCACTTAAGATTAAGCCATCTATCCCTGGACGTAATTGTTGGATTAAGTCCTCTTCTGACTCATAAGTCATTGGTTCAGGCGGACTTAGAATAGAAATATGAATATCCAGTGTTGGGTATTCTGAACGTTGTAGCTTTGGAAAACGGGGATCAGAAAATGCGGCTGCATAAGCATGGTAAGCAACATCGCTAATTAATGGACGCTGTGCTATCAGTGTACCAATACATCCGCGTAATTGTTTATTAATTTCTAAAGTGACAAAAGTAGCTCTGATTTGACGCAGTTCTTCATCATAATCAGATGGTTTTACTTGCAGTGGCTGTTGAGTTTCTAATCCATTGAGGATGGATTTTTTCGCTACTTGTAATAAGATTTTGGCATTTTTTTCAGTTAAAGACATAAGCTCCATACCCCACAACTTGATCTTTTGCTCCAGCAGTATCACCAGAATTACGTAAATCGACAGTTTTGGCCTGCATTCCCAGTTTTCGTGCTACATACAATAATCCTTGAATGGGAAAATATCCACAGGCTTGTTTATAACTAATGTCTTCAGAGCGCAAATTTTCAATGGCTTGAGAAGTCAACTTATCCATTTTTTGTGCGGTTTCATAGTCATGATAATGACTTAAATCAGAGCTAATAACAATCAATGTCTCCTCTCCTCCCCAGAGTTTTTCTAGCACTTCTCCCACTTGCTCAGGCGTGGTTTCACCAACAACTAAGGGTACTAAAGTGAAATCGTTTAAAACGGTTTGCAAAAATGGTAATTGTACTTCGAGACTATGTTCCTTACTATGGGCTGGTTCAAATATGCTGACTTGGGGCAAAGTCAGGATTTCATTAATGCTTTGCCTATCTAGTGGGATATTACCTAAAGGTGTGGCAAAAGTTGTCATGTTACTGGCAGCTAGTCCTCCCAAGGGGACTCGATGAGATGGGCCAAGTAATATAACTTTTTTGATACTATTGGGGGAACTCAGCCGCGCATAGACGCTTGCAGCGATTGGGCCAGAATATATATAACCGGCATGAGGTGCAATAATCGCTTTTGGCACTGGCGCAGTTGTAGGCTTGATTTCGGTTAAATATTGATTTACCAGCGTTTGCAATTCATGAGTATCGCTTGGATAAAATAAACCTGCAACGGCGGGTTTTCTAATTGTGTTCATCATTTTTTCCTTTTTTTGAGGCATTTGAGATGAAAATTCCAACTTATGTACCAACCCAATATTGGCATGAATTAGAAGATGGGCGCATCCAATGTGATTTATGCCCCCGTGCTTGTCGCCTAAAAGAGGGGCAACAAGGTTTATGCTTTGTTCGAGCCAATTATGAGCATCAAATAGTATTAACTACTTATGGGCGTTCTAGCGGTTTTTGCGTTGATCCGATTGAAAAAAAGCCGCTAAATCACTTTTTACCCGGAACGCCTATTTTGTCATTTGGCACAGCGGGCTGCAACCTAGCTTGTAAATTTTGCCAAAATTGGGACATGAGTAAAAGCCGAGAAATGGATACCTTAGCTGATGAAGCTGCACCTGATACGCTTGCTCGTGCTGCTCAGCAATTGGGCTGTAGTAGTGTGGCTTATACTTATAATGATCCAGTTATTTTCCACGAATACGCAATTGATGTTGCTCAAGAATGTCAAAAATTAGGCATAAAATCGGTGGCAGTCACAGCAGGTTATATTTGTGAACAACCCCGCGAAGAATTTTTTAAATATATGGATGCCGCTAATGTGGACTTAAAGGCTTTTACGGAAAAATTTTACTTTAAACTTACTGGTGGACACTTGCAACCAGTGTTAGATACTTTGCGCTATTTAAAACATGAAACTAAGGTTTGGTTGGAGCTAACCACATTATTAATTCCAGGCGAAAATGATTCAGAAACTGAACTGGAAGAAATGACACAATGGGTAGTAGAAAACCTCGGTGCTGATGTACCAATGCACTTTACCGCATTTCATCCAGAATGGAAAATGCTGGATAAACCAGCTACGCCATCTCATACCTTATCAATGGCTCGCCAAATTGCCCGAAAAAACGGAGTTCGCTATGCTTATACAGGAAATGTGCATGATAAACAAGGTGGCAGCACCTATTGTCACAATTGCGGCTCCCTACTAATTGGGCGCAATTGGTATGTGTTGAGTGATTGGCATTTAACCGCAGATGGTAAGTGTCAACAATGTGGTACAACTTGTGCTGGCGTATTTGGGGCTAAAGCAGGCAATTGGGGGGCAAGACGTTTGCCAGTTAGATTGCGGGATTTTGCAGTGTGATTTTTATTTACAGCTCTAAATTCCCTCTCAAGAGTTAAAACCCAAATCGCGCTGAAAAAAGTCCCATCTTGAGGATTTATGGGGGGGTGTTAAAACATATTAAAATTCTTAGCTGATGTTACGCACTCTCACGCTGGAGCGCACTCACTTATACACAAGGGCAACCGATTGCCCCTACATGAGAATACGGTAGGGGCAATCCCTTGTGGTTGCCCTTTGGAGCGTGGGAATATTAGATTGACAAATGGTTTACAATAAAACTGAAAAAGTTTAAATTAATTTTTAGTAAAACAATATCTATTTAATTATGAAACTTGTCGTTAAAAATTACGGTGCAATTAAAGAAGGTACAATTGACTTGTCTAAAAAGTTATATCTATTTGTTGGATACAACAATACAGGTAAAACATACTTGACAAAGTTAATTTACGAAATTTTTAATCCTGACACTTTAAATGAGTTTTCAAATTCTAGTTATAATAAGAATTGCAATGAATTTAACTATGAAAATTCTGGTAAATTAATATTAACAAAAAAGTTAATTGATGCCATTTTAAAAAATTATTCTGATTATTTACAAGAGATAGTAATACAGAAACACCTAAAAATAGGTAGTACTGTTCGCATAGCTTTTGAATACACTATTGAAGATGTACAAAAGTCTGAATTAAAGTCAGGGGTAAAGATTGGTTTTGCACAAACCGAAATTGAAGAAATTGAAGTTTACAACTTAATAAAAGCTAAAAATTCATTAGAAATTAGCTTTGAACATCTTCAAATAGAAGATATTGTTTCTAAACTTCCTTATGATTTTTTTGACAAGATACCAAAAAACCGATTTGAAGAAGAAATAAATTCTATCAAGAATGATATTTCAAAAACAGTAGTTGTTTCATTGTTAAATTTATTACTTCAAAATGAAGAGCGTCCATTTTTTCTTCCATCTAATCGAATTGCTATATTAGAAAATGCAGAGGAATTGAAAAAACAAGAGGATAGAAGAAAAAAAGAACTATCTGAACTTATTTTGGATTTATTAGAAAATCAAAGCTATAAACAAGATTTAATTAGCAAGCTACTCGCAAAAAAATCAGAAAGTGAGCATCCAACTTATATCAATAATTTAATCAATGAAGTTCTAACACTTCGTTCAAACAAAGATGATGAGTTTGTTCTCAAAGGAACAGGTTTTTATGATGCTCTTTTGCCTAAGCTTATTCAAATCTTGGGAGGCGAAATAATTTATGAAAAATCCGCCGCTTTTTCAAGTCGGGTTGAAAAATTAAAAATCAATCAAGAAGATGTTGATCATATAAGAATGGATTTAGCATCATCGTCAGTAAATCAACTTAGTACCTTGTTTTTATTTCTCAAATATTGGGCAAAGCCTGAGCGTAATTTTTTAATGATAGATGAACCAGAAGAGAATTTACATCCAGAAAATCAAATATTATTAGTCAATTTGCTTTTAGAATTTATTACAACAAATAATCGTTTGCTCATTACAACACACAGCCCTTTAGTAGCTGAGATGGTGAATAATTATTTAATTTTAGGACAACTTGAAACTCGGGAGAAATTAATTGAAGAACTTGAACTGCCAAATATAGATATAAATCCTGCTAACACAGGTATTTATTATTTTCAAGGAGAAACTGTTGTAGAACATAGAATTGAAAATTATGGAACAATATTTGCCTCTTATAAAATTGCTCAAGACAGGGTGTATGGCTTAGGAGAGCACCTTAGTGATTTAATGTTTAATCAATTAAATAAATCTGTATAAAATGTTTCCTATAAAAGCTCTTAGAGAACATCTAACAAGTAAATTAGATGAAATAACGGTCTTAAGAAAATTTCGAGATAGTAGTGGTGTTTTAAAAATAAGAGAAACAGCGGACAAAAATGATGAAGATAGAAGAGCAATTCAAGATAGAGAATTATTGAATGAGGTTGAAGTAACAAAAATCCCGGTTGAAAATGTCTGGATATTTGAAAATGAATTTGGGCAACAAACATTCATTGAAAAATTGATTAATGACCAAAAAGGAGCATTTACAAGTGCAGGAAAAAAGGTTGAGAAGACTATTATATATTATAATTCAAACCGATTGTATCTTTTCATGATTGAAATGAAACGAGTAATTAGTCCCAGAAAAATGCAAGAAGATGTAGTAAAAAAATTTGAAAACTCATTATCAAGCTTATCTGTATTTATTTCAGCTCATTTTTACTTTCCTCAATTAGAGAATGCTACAATTTATCCAGTTGGAATTTGCTGTTATAATTATTATGATGATCCTCAACCTTCATACAATCGGGATCCCAAGCGAATTGCTGGTCGTGTAAGAGAAGCATTAGGTAATAATGGAGAAAAAAATATACTACTACTACTGACTATAGAGCCAATAGGACTAAATAAAATGAAAATTCCTGTATTATTTTGTCAAAATCCCAATAGAAATCCTGTAACAAAAAGTTTTACTATTGAACTGTAGCAGGATATTATCCTACCTCTATCGGATTTCTCTAAAGTATGTCCCCCTGTCATGCCACAAAAAAATTCACATATAGGGTAGGATTCCCAGAGTCGCCACCTAAAGCACCCCACTACGTTTAATCTCTAAATAACGATTTAGCATCTGCACTGGTAATTGTTCTGGTTCGGTATCAAGGTAAATAATTCCTTGATTTTTTAATAGTTCATGGGCTTGTTTTCGGCTCTTTAAATAATCAAGTGTCGCAGCATGTCGCAGGGCTTGTTCAAAATGTTCTACAGGTTGCTCCAATACTTGATTTAATATCCGTTCTTGTAAGCTGGCGAGTAGAACTAGGTGTTTCTTCCGAAGCAGTTGTAAAGCGGGCAATAATTCATCACTTTCTTCGTCGCGTAAGTTGGAAATCAGTACGATTAAGGCTCGTTTCTTTTGTCTATGCATTAGTTCTGTCGCCGCGTTTAAATAATCGCTGGCATGGGGGCTGGGTTGTAAGTCATACACTGTATTTAAGATCACATTAATTGTTTTAACAGTTTTGCGTGGTGCAAGAAAACGTTTTTCTCCGCTGAATGTCATTAAGCCCAGAGCATCGCCTTGTCGTAGTGCTACATAAGATAGTAGTAGTAAGGCGTTAAGTGTGTGATCAAAATGCGATAGGGAGCCATCTTGTGCCAACATGCGCCGCCCACAATCAATTAAAAAAATAATTTGTTGATCACGCTCGTCTTGATATTCTTTGGAAATTAATTTTTTCTGGCGAGATGTTGCATTCCAGTCTATTTGTCGCATAGTATCGCCAGTACGATATTCACGCAATTGGTGAAATTCTAAGCCTTCTCCACGTCGTTGTAATTTACGGATGCCTAGTTGCCCTAATCGATCTTCGGCAGCATATAGAGCATATTTTGTCAGGCTGGCAAAATTTGGATAAACTCGTATTGGTGTTTGGAGTTTTATATAGCGATATTGTTTCCAAATTCGCCAAGGGGAGTGTAATAATAGTTCGATTCCAGCAAATTGTGTTGCGCCACGTTGCTGAGGGCGGATACGGTATTGAGTTTCGATACTGCTTCGGGCTGGGATCCTTAGTGTTTGTGGTAAAGCTTGCAAATCGCTATGAATCGGGTAATCGTCAAATACTTCGACTTGGCAAGCAAGTTTGCTAGGATTATGCAGACGGAGGATAACTTGACTCCAAACGCCTAATGCAAGTGAATTGGAGGCTTGGCGTTGTACTGCAATTTGTGGAAAGTTTCGCACTTGCCAAATATCAAAAATGGCAATTATTAATAAAATTAAACCGCTGAATTGCCACAAAATCATCAAATGAGGGCGTAAAGTGGCGATAATAGCTAAAAGTAGCCAAAGAATTAAGCCGAAAAAGGCAAAGGGTGCGGGTCTCATTTTTGATTATCCTTAAAATATTATGGTAATTATTTTATAATTTAGGACTTACGCACTGAACTGACAGCAGAAGTTTGTTAGGTTTTTTAATAAAAACAAACTGTTAAAATTAGGAACTGACTTGGAGTCCAAAGCTTTAGCTTTGGACCGTCCAAAGCTAAAGCTTTGGACTCCAAGAAAAAAATAAAAAAAATAGTTTGTCAATGCGTAAGTCCTATAATTTGTCATTTTTTTAATTTTTTATCTGTTTTTTTTATCTGGGTTTATTATGTTATATTAACATAGTAGTTCATCTAATAATTTAATTTCGGAATACTGAACCTAATATGAAACGAAAAACATTTATAGATTTTATAATCAATGTTAATATAACCATCCAATGGTTAATAGCTGGTATTAGTCGTAATTTTTCTACTTTTATTCGCCGCTATAGCCAGCAAATTATTTATGAGCATCGTGTTTTTAATGTGCGAGGATTGCGTACTAAAGGCACATTTACTATTGAAATTCAACAAGTTTTTGTAGAGTTACGTATTGCATCAACTCGCAATTTACAGCACGCCAATTTTGATCCGATTTCGCTTAAAGAGTTAGCAGGCACTCGCCCGTTATGGGATTTTTTGCGTTCGGCTAAAGGTAACAAAAATGTATTAGCTATTGTTGGCGCACCTGGTTGTGGTAAAACCACGATGTTACAGCATGTTGCTTTAACTTTAGCTGCTAATAAGCAACTTCAGTATCGTTTACCACCATTAGTTCCTATTGTGTTATTTTTGCGGAATCATGTTGAGCAAATTCTTTTAAAGAATCAAGGTGTGGTGAAAATTCAACAACCGAATTTAGCCGAATTAGCTTATGAGCATTTTAGTAATAAAGAGAATTATCCGAATTTAAATCCACCACCGCAGTGGTTTGCTCGACAGTTAAAAAAGGGGAAATGTCTGGTGCTATTTGATGGACTGGATGAAGTGGCTGATGATGAAGATCGGAAAAAACTTTCGGCTTGGATAGAAAAACAAATTGCGGCTTATCCACGCTGTCGTTTTATTATTACAGCACGTCCTCAAGGTTATCTTAGCGCACCAGTGAAAGCTGCTCAAATGTTAGAAGTACAACCTTTTAATTCCGCACAAGTGCGACAATTTATAGAATCTTGGTATTATGCTCACGAAGTAACTGCTTTTGGTGGCAAAATAGATGAGGGTGTACATCAACGGGCTAGGCAAGGTGCTAGGGATTTATTGCAACGCTTACGAGAAAATCCAACGCTGAGTGTATTGACTGTAAATCCTTTATTGCTGACTATGATTGCAATGGTACATCGCTATCGTGGACAATTACCAGGGCGGAGAGTGGAATTGTATGCGGAGATTTGCGACGTTTTATTGGGACATTGGGCTGCTAGCAAAGGAATACGAAATACTTTGACACCAGCTCAAAAGCGGGTGGTTTTGCAACCATTAGCTTTTCAAATGATGCGTTATAAAATCCGTGAAATCAGTACCAAAAATGCTATGAAGATTATTGCGTTACCATTAGAGCGGGTTGGTTTAACTGGTGAAGCGGCAAAACATTTTTTAAGTGATGTACAAGCAAGTAGTGGTTTATTATTGGAACGTGAGCCAAATAAATGGGGTTTTGCACACTTAACTTTTCAAGAATATTTAGCAGCAGCTCATATTTTAGAAAATAATATTAAAATTAATTGGAAAAAGTCGGTTAATAATAGTTGGTGGTATGAAACTTTTTTGTTATATGCTGCGGTTTGTGATGCTACTCCATTGGTAAAGGGTTGCCTTGAAAATGGTAGCGTTTCGGCCTTAACCTTGGCGGCGAATTGTTTAGAAGAAGCGCGTTCTTTAGAGTGGTCAGTGCGTGAAGCACTGCAAAATCGTATCACTGCTGATTTGGAATCGAAAGAAATTGAGCGCCGTCATTTGGCAGCTGAAGTGCGTTTAAATCAACGTCTTAATTCTTTGCAACGCATAGATGAAGATATTGATATTGATTTAAAATATATTACTCATGCGGAATATCAATTGTTTTTAGACGAATCTCGTACACAGGGGCAATATTATCAGCCTGATCATTGGACTGGGTATAATTTTCCAAAGGGTTGTGCTCAAAATCCAGTTAGCGGAGTGCGTGCTGAAGATGCAAAGGCTTTTTGTCAATGGTTAAGCCAGCGACAAGGGGGAGGAATATCTTACCGTTTACCGAAGCTTCAAGAAGCGAAAGAATATCCAGCCGATCTTGATTCAAAAGAATTTGCTACTTGGTGTAAAAATAATAATATTTATCATTTAAATTGGGATACAGAAGTAAAGGAACAGCGTATTATTTTCTTTTTGAAAAAACTTTCTAGTTTGCCATTTTCAAATGATAATATTTTGCCGCAAAATAGTCATAAGTTCATCTCTCAACTTGAACATGCTGATAGTGCAATCAATTATGCTCTTGGTCATGCTCTTTCGTTTATTCGCACGCGGGTGCTTGAGCGTGCAATCAATTTAGCATTTACTCGTGATTTGAATGAATTAGCATCAGCTCTTGTCCGTAATGCGCTTGATGAACTTGCTGGAGCTTTTTATAAGCTTGATGAGCTACCTCCTCCCCATAGCGAGAGCTATGGTTATGCACAGAGCAGTGTTCGCGCAATGATTAACCGTGCTTTTAATAATAGCTGCGCTATTATTGATAGTACTGGTTTTAAGGATAATAATCTGATTCATGAAGCACTTATGCTCACCCATGAATTTCTTGAATATGGTGGCTTGAAACAAGCAAATTCTATTCGTGAGACACTCACTGCTGCTTGTCATGCGCTTGATCGTGACTTTGTACGCAATTTGGCACTTTCTCACGCCCGTATTATCGCTCGCGCTGATGCAAGTAATACGCTGTTGAGATTCATTGAAAAGAATGATTTCGAGAAAGCACAACAATTAGCGCAGGCTAAACAAGGTGAATCTAAACCAAATATTCAGCGACTAGGAGCTTTGCTGAATGATTTATTAAGCTGTGCTAGAGCTAATACTTTACTGGAATTACGGCAAGCATGGCGAAAATATGTGGTGCGAATTACCGAAATTATTTGGGTGGGTTATAACGAAAAATTGGATTATTCTGAAGAAATCAAATTAATCTTGAATCTTCATTGGCATTTGAAAATTATTATAGCACGAGAGGAAGGCAAGCTACATGCTTGGGAAGGTATTCGGATTGTACGTGAACGTAAGCCTTTGTAAAAGGAGATATTATGAACAAATTTTGGTTCTATTTATCAAGCATCCTAATAATGATTAGCAGCTGTACTCAAGATGCACCTAGTCAACAAAGGAGTTTGAAAATGAATAATAATGAGTTGGAACTTGCCACTTTTGCTGGTGGTTGCTTTTGGTGTGTAGAATCTGGTTTTGAGAAACTTCCTGGCGTTTCTGAAGTTATCTCAGGTTATACGGGTGGGCATGTAAAAAATCCGACTTATGAGCAGGTTTCCTCTGGCGAAACTGGGCATTTAGAAGCAGTTCAGGTTTATTATGATCCTAAGCTGATTTCTTATGAAATTTTGCTGGAATCCTTTTGGCGGCAAATCAACCCTACTGATAATGGTGGACAGTTTGTAGATAGGGGGGAGCAATATCGTCCAGCTATTTTTTACCATAACGAGACTCAAAAAGCACTTGCGGAAAAATCACGGGCTGCACTTGAAGCATCGGGGCGTTTTAAAAGCAAAATTTTAACCGAGATTTTGCCTGCTGCACCCTTTTATCCTGCTGAGGATTACCATCAGGATTATTATAAAAAGAATCCAATCAGATACAAGTTCTATCGCTACAATTCTGGGCGAGATCAGTTTTTAGAAAAAACTTGGGGGGATGCACTCGAAATCAATATGAAAAGCTATCGAAAGCCCCCTGATGAGGTTTTACGCCGTAAATTGACACCGTTACAATATGATGTCACACAAAATGGGGCAACAGAAAAACCGTTTCAAAATGAATATTGGGATAATAAACAAGCGGGTATCTATGTAGATATTGTTAGCGGAGAACCTCTATTTTCTTCTCTGGATAAATATGATTCTGGAACTGGTTGGCCGAGTTTTAGTCGGCCCCTAAAAGCGGATAATATTGTCGAACGTCAAGATTTTAAACTATTTATGTCACGCACTGAAGTGCGTAGCAAAAATGCTGATTCCCATTTAGGCCATGTTTTTGATGATGGCCCACCATCGACTGGATTACGTTATTGTATTAATTCCGCCTCATTGCGATTTATTCCTAAAGACAAATTGGTTGAGGCAGGCTATGAAGAATTTGTGAAATTGTTTGAAAAAACTGAACCATGATTTTTTTGATATGGAAAAAAAAGGGCAACCGATTGCCCCTACAAATAATGATGTAGGGGCAATCCCTTGTGGTTGCCCTTAAGTTACTTATTTTGCGGCAGCGGCGTACATAATTCTAGCCCTTTTGAGATAATTGCGCCAAGATCAATTTTATTAATAACATTCGCCGAGTTTTCCATTCCCAATTGTCTTGGATCATCTTTCCAAATTTCGTCAATATCTTTATAGCCACGAGAACTAGCTAAACCATTGACAGCATAAGTTTGATTTCTGGCTTTGAATGTAATAATGCCAGGTGGCATACATTCCAATACCCCTTTAGAGACAATAAAAGGCCATTCTTCGCCGTATTGTTCTTCTGTGATTAAAATAGGTGGCTGTCTTCTGACTTCATCCAGCCGCTTTTTATAATATTTGAGTTTCTTCTGATATTTTCGATTTTGGGGGAATAATTGAAGTAAGCCCTTGTATTCAATGATGTTAGCTTCAATGTTGTCAGGAGGTAACCTTCGTAATCGGGCTAAAATTTTCTGTTCTTCCATCTTTTTAATTTGAAATTCAGCCTTTTGAATCAGTTTCTGAAATTCATAACGTTCAGCATATTCAGAGCGTTTAATTAAATCAATGGCTTCTTGATACTTCTTGGCTTTCATTAATTTCTGAATTTCTTGAAGTACCCTAACTTTGTATGAGTCTAAAACGAGGCTATTAATTCTACAATCAAATTGCATATTAGGCGAGCCAGTTTTGATCACTTCTTGATATTTGCCATTAACATATAACTTTTGTAAGTTTTCAACTTCCTCCTCAAGATTTTTCTTTGCTATAGCCAACGATTCTTGTATTTCAGGCACATTAGCAAGTGAGGCAGCAAATTTATGATATACTTCTGCGTATCTCTTCGCTTTCATCATTTCAGGTACGGATTTTACGGCAATTTGTAATTGTTCGAGTTTCCATTTAGTTTTTGAATCTGATACCAATTGTTTAATTTGAGGCTCAAACTTGATATAAGGTGTACCATCATCAATGACGGTTTTATAATGACCATTGTCATACTCATATTGGAGGTATGCCATGATTTTGTCGCGCATGGCAAGATAAGCTCTTTTTTTCTGTTTCAATTCGTTTTGGGTAAAAAAGGCGCGAAGTTGCTCAAGGTCTTCGTCTTTGTTCGTATCTATCCAAGTGTTATAAAGTAAAACCCCAACTAATAGCTTGTGATCGCTGGTTTCATAATAAATTAATGAAATTATCACCATTATAATTCCTAATAAAACTACTATAATTTTGGTAGATACTTGATAATTAAGCTCCAGTTTCGTTTTGATAAAATCACTCATGAAAGGGCTAATAAGCAAGCCAGCCAAAATCAAGAAAAAACCACCTTTTAAGGGAGTTATCAATAGCATTAACCCAATAACTATGATGCAAGCGACGACAAGCCAATTTATCAAGCGGGGGATCTTTTTGATCGTGAAAAGAATACCTTTCCACGCAAAGCCAAGAATTAACGCGCTAAAAACTAGCACTGCTCTTGACATGTAAGGGATTTCAGTCTTTAAAAACTGGTAAGTGATAGTAATTTCTTTGCCTATCCTAGAAAATACCTCCTTCATCATCTCGGGTAAGCCTTGTAAAAAGACGATGATAGCTTGGATAACTAGGGCTAAAAAAAGAATACCTTTCCACGCAAAGCCAAGAAATAACGTGCTAAAAACCAGCACTGGTTTTAACAGGTAAGAAATTTCAGTCTTTAAAACCCGGTAAGTGATAATAATTTCTTTGCCTATCCTAGAAAATACCTCCTTTATTATATGGGGTAAGTCATGTAAAAAGACGAAAATAGCTTGGATAGCTAGGGCTAAAAATAGTAAGCCTATAAAAAATATACCTTGAATTGTTTCAATACTGCTTTTTATAAATGGTTTCTCTAAAAATTTAGTTGTCATGAAAATCTCTAATTTTTTTGTCTATCACATACCCAAAGCTAAATATTTGGGCGACTCCAATTTTTCTGTATGCCATTTTATGCTAATTTTTAAATGACTGCAAAAATAATATGCCTTTAGATAAAATCAGCTACGACGAATTACCTTATACCTGTTCTCCCATGCCCTACGCGCACCCAGATAATTTAGCCAAAGTGGCAACGCAAGCTGGTATGACACCGCCGCTAGTAAAAACCTCCCGTGTCTTGGAACTGGGTTGTTGCGATGGCAGTCATATTATTGCTGTTGCTAGTAGTTTACCAGAAACCGATTGTTGGGGAGTGGATTTATCAGCAGAAAATATCGCTACTGGGCAGGCTACTATTAAGGCATTAGCTTTGAAAAATATAACACTTAAGCAGATGAATATTTTAGAAATTGAGCTGCAATTTGGGATATTTGATTATATTATCGCACACGGAATTTATTCATGGGTTTCAAGTGAGGTACAGACAAAAATCCTGAGTATTTGTAAAAATCATTTAGCCCCGAATGGTGTTGCTTATGTCAGCTATGATACCAAACCCGGCTGGTTTATGCGTAGCACGCTCCGCGATATGATGCGTTATCATAACAGTGTCGCGCAAACTACTCATCAATTAAAAGATTTAGTAGCATTTTTTGCTGATGCGACTGCTAAAACGAAAACTGCTTATGGTAAATTTGCTAATGAGGTAATTAATCAATTTCGTCAATTACCAGCATCTTTTGTTTTTAAAAATTTGCTTGAGGAAGATAATGAGCCATTATATTTTTATGAATTTATGCAGCGGGCGCAAGCGCAAGGTTTGAGCTATCTTGGAGATGCTTTATACCCACCTACCCCTATTATTCCAGCACTGCATCAAGATTTAATCTATCAAGAACAAATGATGGATTTGGTACATAATCGCCATTTTCGGCATACTTGTTTATGTCATTCTCACATATAGCTTTTCACTGATGTTACACATTCTTGTTCCCACGCTGGAGCGCACTCACTTATACATAAGTGTTTAAATAATTGATTTAATTGCGTTTAATCCTGAAACGCCTCACTGGGCAACCACAAGGGATTGCCCCTACACAAGGGCAACCACAAGGGATTGCCCCTACACAAGGGCAACCACAAGGGATTGCCCCTACACAAGGGCAACCACAAGGGATTGCCCCTACAC
>JALWSU010000350.1 GCA_026993485.1 Thiotrichaceae bacterium
CAATTGTGAATAATTATTGCTCTTACGCGCGGCTTTTACTTGTTTATATTGTTTTTCTAAAGCCTTATCAGCTTTTAAACTTGTAATCAGGTAAAATTGTTCTTTACCTTTATTATTATCCAAATAAAACCATTCGGTTTGACTTGGTACAAAATAGGTTTCTCCTGAATAGGTTGGATTACTATTTACCTTATTAGGAAACAGTTGCTCAATTTTACCAGTTGCATCTTTTTGGTAAATATAAACATAAGTAGTTTTTGTTGGTGCAAAAATCAGTTTGTAACGATTACTCGAATTTAAAACACTTTTATTTGTCAGGTTTCTAATCTTAGTAGAGTTCTTATATGGACGATAAATTTTAGCAAAATCTAAGGAAATTAAGGAGTTTTTCTTATAAGTTGTGGATTTTGATGCTTTTAGTGTAATTCTAAGCCCAGATTTTATCACTTCTCCTGCTTCTCTATATTCAGCTTTAATAAAAAACTCTTCATCTGTTGCAACAGGTTTAGTTTTCAATAAAGCATTTTTGAACTGGGCATTAACGCTGGTATCTGTCCAAATTACCTCATTTGTAACATCTCGGCGTTCATCATTACTATAAATTATCTTTGCCCGATAAGCTGTACTTTTTCCGCTGCGGAGCGTGGTGTTGCCATAAATAACCAAACGTTCTAATTTTTTATTCGCAAAAACGGAATAACTAGGTGAACTGTTTGAACTAGTAACAATGTTTTGATAACGGCGAGGTGTATATTTTTTGACATAATAATAAGAATGAGAACGCCTAATGACTTTTCCTACTCTTCCCGCTACCGCTTCATAAACATAAAACCGCCCTCTGTGATCTTTTTTTTCAAACAGCATTACATGTCGCCCTCGCCGATTTAAAATATCGCCTGGGCGTAACTGATTGAAACTGATTTTATTGGAAAAATATGGTAAGTATTTAGTACCTTGATGACTTTTTAATCCCCAAACGCGAGAAACAAATCCTGAACAATCAATTCCTACTACTTCTGCACTACCTCTATATACTCCAGAACAATGAGATGCACAAATATCACCAGCTTTTTTGCCCTTATTCAAACCCTTTTGAAAAGAATACAAACTATCAAAACCGCCCCATTTATAAGGAACTCCTATATAACGCCCAGGAGTTTGAATCGGCGTAATCACTTTTTTACCATCCAAGTATTCACGACGACTAATATTTCTATAATCAACTTGAAAATGGTAATTAGCATATTTTTTCGCAGTTGTCATCATAGCTGAACGACTACGAGGCGGTTTAGAATTTCTCCCCCTTGAGCGTGTAGTAGTCGGAGCTTCAGAAGGTTCAAAATCATTGGGATTGTCTTCAGTATAAGAAAATAAATCGCGTAATAAACTTGAACTAGTTCTGGAACGTGAACGAGTGGTTTGCCATTGCACAAGTTTTAAAGCATTTTTATGTGCAACCATTTGATAAACCACACCATCGGCACTTACAGCTAAATCTTTTAATGTATAAGTGTAAACGCTATAAGGTAATTTAACTTTTGCGATTAATTTACCAGTTCGGCTATATTTTCTTAAATATCGGTTTAAGTGTTTACCACGAGATTCTTCAGTAGTAACAAAAACCTGCCCAGTAGAATCAATCCCAATTACATCAATAAATTCCAGTTTTCTACCTTGTAGAGCTTTAACCACAAAACGGTAATTACCTTGAGAATCCTTGAGTTGTACTTTAGCCTGCGAAGAATTTATCAGTTCAACCCCAACTTGATATTTACCAAAAGGGCGCAGGCTAACTAGATTACCGCTGGCAGAATAAAATTCACCTTCAAAAGTGTCGATAACCCAAGTTTTATAGCAATAAATACTTAACGGAGTAAGATTTTTACTGATCTTTTCGGTTTTAACTGGATTTCCATAAGAATTGTAAGTGATAATTTGTTTAGCATCAGCAAAGAGTAGGGAAAAATTTCCCGATTTGGTAATACAAAAATCAGTAGCATTAGGGGCATTATAAGCAATAGCAGAAACCTGCTTATTATTAGTATTTACGACTAAAATCCGCTGATGTGCGACATCCAAGATATAAAGCGAATCTCCGAACTGTTCAATACTAGGCGGTCCCAAATTCAGAGGAGCAGCACGAGTTAAAGCAACTTGATTTGCCCCATTTCCCCAATTGAGAAAAGCCAGTTTGTGCATAGAAAATGAACTAGCTAAGACTTGAGTTAGTAAAAATAGATTGAGAGGTATTATTAGTAAGTATTTGTATTTTAAGAAGTTCATTAGTTACTCCTATAAATTTCAAAAACATTCGAGCAAATCGTTTAAGGTAACCTTGAACTCCAAAGCTGTCGGAGTGCAAGGTTACCTTGAACTCCAATAACCAGCATCAAGCTTAAAAAAACTCAATCAAAATAATCAGAGTAATCACAAAAATCAGAAAAATCACAGTTCAGACATCAAAATATCTGAACTGTGATTAATCTGATTAACTGATGAACTATGATTAAAAAAACTCAATCAAAATAATCAGAGTAATCACAAAAATCAGAAAAATCACAGTTCAGACATCAAAATATCTGAACTGTGATTAATCTGATTAACTGATGAACTCTGATTAAAAAAACTCAATCAAAATAATCAGAGTAATCACAAAAATCAGAAAAATCACAGTTCAAACAACAAAATATCTGAACTGTGATTAATCTGATTAACTGATAAACTCTGATTAAAAAAACTCAATTAAAATCAGAGTAATCACAAAAATCAGAAAAATCACAGTTCAGACAACAAAATATCTGAACTGTGATTAATCTGATTAACTGATAAACTCTGATTAAAAAAACTCAATCAAAATAATCAGAGTAATCACAAAAATCAGAAAAATCACAGTTCAGACAACAAAAATCCCCCCCCGTCCAAGCGCTCAAGTACCAAAACCCAAGTGTTACGGTGTCCTGATGAGCCGAAAACCGTAGCTCCCGTTGCGTACCGTCGGCTCGTTCCTGTACCGGTCCGCCGTCCGCGACCTCCAAGCGAGGTAGTTCCACGAACCGCCGCGCAGGACGAAAGAGCTGGCACTATTATTGCATGTTTGTTCGCTACCTTGATACTTATTCTTATATTCAGAGCAAGTCCACTCCCAGACGTTACCCACAGTGTCATATAGACCAAACGGATTTGCACTAAAGGAGCCAACAGGTGCTGTGTACTCAAAACTATCTCTACAATATTTGTTCCAACAATTAGCCTTATTAGAACCAATATTATTACCCCACCAATACTTAGTCTCCGTACCAGCTCTAGCAGCATATTCCCATTCAGCTTCAGTAGGTAAACGGTATTTTTTACCAGTTTGTTTGCTTAACCACTTCGCATAAGCCATGGCATCATTCCAAGACACATGAATCACTGGACGATTACCACGCCCCCAGCCACTATCACTGGGTTTACTTCTACCCGTAGCCTCACAAAACTTATCATATTCCTCAAACGTCACCTCATACTTACCCATAGCAAAACGATCTATTGAAACTCTATGCACAGGTTTTTCATCATCATATCCACCACCTTGAATATCGCCCATCCTAAAAGAACCAGCAGGAATCCAAACCATTTCAGGACCTTGGCTGCCATCTCTTAAAGTATCTCTAAATACCTTGCCTGACTGTGGTTCTGGCTTTGGT
>JALWSU010000351.1 GCA_026993485.1 Thiotrichaceae bacterium
CAACTGGTAAAATTGAGCAACTGTTTCCTAATAAGGTAAATAGTAATCCAACCTATTCAGGAGAAACCTATTTTGTACCAAGTCAAACCGAATGGTTTTTTTTGGATAATAATAAAGGTAAAGAACAATTTTACCTGATTACAAGTTTACAAGCTGATAAGGCTTTAGAAAAACAATATAAACAAGTAAAAGCCGCGCGTAAGAGCAATAATTATTCACAATTGCGAACTAGTGAGAAAAAACTAGCTAAGATGCTCAAAACTCGTTCCAAATCGACAAGCAGAGGCATAGGAGGTATAGTTTCAGGGCGTAGAAATGGATTGTTTAGTTGGAAAGAGTATGGAACTTGGTTTTCTGTAAAACGAAAACGGGTTAAAATTAAAAATGGGATTGTTTGGAGTTTTCAGCATAAGTAAAAAACCTCCGAGGTTTTGGAAACCTCGGAGGTTTAGCCTCAAACAATGATTTACCCACGCTCCAGCGTCACTGCCATTATAGCGTTACCCGATTTAGTTAAGTACAAACCTGCCAGGTTTTAAAAACCTGGCAGGTTGGTACGCTGTATTTTATACAAACGGGTAGTGCTATAAAATGATTGATTTTAAATTTCAGCCCTGAAAGATTTTAGCCCTTTCAGAGCTAAAATCAAGTGTTTATCCAAAAACTCTAGCTTGCCCCCCAAACCGCAGAATTTTGGGATGTTTTGAGTAAAAACTATTTTTGCTTGGTGCAAGATATGAGTTTAGCTTTTATATACTCAAATTCATGGTTCAGTACTTATGATTAAGAAAAACGTTAGCAATAAAAAAAACCTCTGAGGTTTTTAAAACCTCAGAGGTTTAGTTACTAAGCGTGAATCATTCGCCCATCTACACCCAAAGCAGCTTCATGTACTGCTTCTGATAAAGTTGGATGTGCATGAATAGTTCTGGCTAAGTCTTCAGAACTGGATTCAAATTCCATTGCTACTACTGCTTCGGCAATTAGTTCGGAGGCGGAAATACCAAAGATATGTACCCCTAATAGTCTATCTGTTTCTGCATCTGCTATCATTCTAACCATGCCGTTGGTATCGCCATGCGCTCGCGCTCTTCCACTGGCGGCAAAGGGAAATTGTCCGACTTTATATTTTATGCCCTCAGCTTTTAATTGTGCTTCAGTTTTGCCTACCCATGCAATTTCTGGCCAGGTATAAATTACCCAAGGTATTGTATCGTATGACATTTCGCTTTTTTGTCCGGCGATACGTTCTGCTACCATTATGCCTTCTTCGGAGCCTTTATGTGCTAACATCGCTCCGCCGATAACATCGCCAATTGCATAAATTCCTGGAATTGCGGTTTGACAGTGTTCATCAACTTCAATAAAGCCGCGTTGGTTGATTTGAATACCAATTTCGGCTGCTCCTAAATCGGTAGTATTTGGTTTGCGCCCCACTGCGACAATGAGTTTATCAACTACGATTTGTTGTTCGCCGGTTTTATCTTTATAAGTGACGCTGACTTCATTATTGTTCACGCTTGCTGCTGTGACGCTGGCGCTGAGTTGAATATTTAAACCTTGTTTTTTGAGTTCGCGTTGAGCAAGGGTGGCAATTTTCCGATCTACTACTGAGAGAAAATCGGGCAAGGCTTCAAGTATTGTTACTTGGCTGCCGAGTCGATTCCACACGCTGCCTAGTTCTAAGCCAATTGCGCCTGCTCCTATTATGCCAAGTCGCTTGGGTACGCTGTCAAAGGCTAATGCGCCAGTTGAATCTACGATAAATTGATTATCAGTGGCAGCTACGGGAATTTGTGCGGCTACTGAGCCGGTGGCAATAATAATATTGTCACCAGTTAAGCTTTGTTGACTGCCATCTTGGTTAGTAACTTGCACTTGTTTATTGCCTATTAAACGAGCAGTGCCAGTAATTGAAGTGACTTTATTTTTTTTAAATAAAACCCCAATGCCTTGGGTTAGGGCTTTGACAACATCCGCTTTACGCGCCTGCATTGCGGCAATGTCGATGCTTAAGTTGTCGCATTGAATACCATGCTCAGCGGCATGTTTTTGCATAAAAGTGTAATGGTGGGAAGAGTCAAGCAAGGCTTTGGAGGGGATACAGCCGACATTTAGGCAAGTACCGCCTAATGAGGATTTTCCTTCTGGATTAATCCATTTATCAATACAAACGGTTTTCATACCCAATTGGGCGCAACGAATGGCGGCTACATAGCCTGCTGGCCCGCCGCCTATTACTATAACATTATAATCTGACAAAATTTTTTCCTTTTAGTTTAAATGAATTATCATATTGAATGTGAACTTTAAATTCAATCCCAAATGTTTTAAATCAAAGTCCAATATAGCGTTATTCGATTTAGTTAAGTACAAACCTGCCAGGTTTTTAAAACCTGGCAGGTTGGTACGCTGTATTTTATACAAACGGGTAGTGCTATACCTACACTTATATTGGAGTCCAAAGCTTTAGCTTTGGAAACCAGCCAAAGCTAAAGCTTTGGACTTCAATATGTATCTAAATAATCTCGCCATTTAGAATCTCCTTATGTTAGTATCATGCACCCCTTCAGCTATAAATAATATGAATAAACAAAAGGAGAAATTTATGACAACAAATATTGCCATTGCTGGTGCCGGTGGACGAATGGGGCGCAGGCTTATTGAAGCCACTGTTCAGGCAAATAATACCTCATTATGTGTTGCTCTTGAACATCAGGGTAGTAACTTTATTGGACAAGATGCTGGTGAATTGGCTGGGATTGGCAAAGTTGATATTCCTATAATTAATGATTTGAGTGCGGTTATTAATAAATTTGAGGTTTTAATTAATTTTACAACTCCTGAAGCTACTTTAGAACATTTAGCTTTGTGTCGTGCAAATAATAAACGTATGGTGATTGGTACAACGGGCTTTTCTGCTGAACAACGTGAAATAATCGCAGCAGCGTCTGAAAATATTGCGATTGTATTTGCCCCAAATATGAGTGTTGGGGTAAATCTTACTTTTAAGTTGTTAGAAATCGCTGCTAAAGTTCTTGGTGATAATGTCGATATTGAAATTATTGAGGCGCATCATCGCCATAAAGCTGATGCGCCATCAGGTACTGCTTTGCGTATGGGTGAAATTATTGCTGAGACACTTGGACGTGATTTGTCAGATTGTGCTGTATATGGGCGGCAAGGAAAAACTGGTGAGCGTGAGCGTAACACAATTGGCTTTGAAACGATTCGCGCTGGTGATATTGTTGGAGAACATACAGTAATGTTTGCTGATATTGGCGAACGTGTTGAAATTGTTCATAAAGCCTCTAGTCGTATGACTTTTGCTAATGGTGCTGTACGAGCTGCTCAGTGGATTATGCAAAAGGATAAGGGTTTGTTTGATATGCAGGATGTATTGGGATTAAATAATCATTAGGTATTAAGGAACGTGCATAAAACAACTAGGGCAACCACAAGGGATTGCCCCTACAAACCACAACTAGGGCAACCACAAGGGATTGCCCCTACAAACCACAACTAGGGCAACCACAAGGGATTGCCCCTACAAACCACAACTAGGACAACCACAAGGGATTGCCCCTACAAACCACAACTAGGGCAACCACAAGGGATTGCCCCTACAAACCACAACTAGGGCAACCACAAGGGATTGCCCCTACAAAC
>JALWSU010000352.1 GCA_026993485.1 Thiotrichaceae bacterium
CAGCTGTTCTTTCTGTTCAAGGCTTATAAGAGTTTCTAAGCTTTGATTAATTTTTTCCAACTTGGAATCCTGTTTCAGCTGTTCTTTCTGTTCAAGGCTTATAAGAGTGTCTAAGCTTTGATTAAATTTTTCCAACTTGGAATCCTGTTTCAGCTGTTCTTTCTGTTCAAGGCTTATAAGAGTTTCTAAGCTTTGATTAATTTTTTTCAACTTGGAATACGATTGTGGCTTTTCTTTCTTTTCAAGGTTTATAAGAGTTTCTAAGTTTTGATTAATTTTTTCCAACTTCTCATCTTGTGGCTTGTCATTTTCCTCTGGTTGTGCTTCAAATATTGCCAAAATTATAGATAATCCCATACCAATAATAGAAGTTAAAAAAGCCAACTTTAAGCCATCCAATAAAATTGGCACACTGCCAGCTATATCACTTGTATTAAAATCCCACAATCCCAGTACAATCCCAATAAATGTACCTAAAACACCAGTACTAACAATCATGGACTTGTAATGAACATGCTCGCCACGCAAATAACTTGTCCAATCTTTCCATGCCAACGCCCCCATAAATATAGCGAAAATTAAAATCAGCCAAAAATCGTTTGTCATTAATAATTATCCTATCGTGAACGTTCTAAAATTAGAGATAACTTTTCTTCCGCCTTAGTAATGACTTTAAATTCAACCCGACGCGATTTTTCAAAGTTTTCAGTGCCATCTGGATTTAATATCCGTTTAGCAAAGGCTAAGCCATTAGCTTTTAATACTTGCTGAAGCCAGAGCCGTTCATCTTTTTTTAAAGATTGTAAATTATAACAATATTTAAGAGTGTTCAAGGCACGTTGTTGTGATAGTTCAACATTACCTAAATAACCCTCTCCATTTACCCAATCGCTTGAGGTATGCCCTTCAATTCTAATCGCTTCAAGATCAGTACTATAGGCTTGCAAAATCTTGATATAGCGGGGAAAAAAATCGGCTAATATCTGTTTAAATTTCCTAGTAAGTGTACTTTTACCTTTTCTAAATAATACTTTAGGTGCATTAAAACGCACAGTATTATCTATTAAAATTTCCGCATTCCATTGCTTTAAATTACGAGCAAATTCCTGAA
Organism: Thiotrichaceae bacterium; assembly: GCA_026993485.1. GTDB lineage: Bacteria > Pseudomonadota > Gammaproteobacteria > Beggiatoales > Beggiatoaceae > JAUXCJ01. Next base: position 1,112 of record JALWSU010000352.1, read on the forward strand.
CCAATTCCTGATGCAATTTAATCCGACTCTGTTCAACGACTAAGACAATTTCTGTCATCGCATCTTTTTGACGTTGAATGACATTCTTTTGCGCTTCAACATCTAACATAAAAGCGATGGATATTAGTAAAAATATCATCATTAAACCAGACATTAAATCAGCAATGCCTAAATCTTGTTGAAATTTCACAGATATACTCCTGGTTTTGAATTATATAGTTAGGATTTATACATTGATAAACTAATTTTTTGATTTTCTCCTTAGAGCGAAGATAAGCGAATAAGCTTTAGTTTTGGCAATAATTTTAACACATTAAAAATGTTTTCAATGCGTCAGTTATACTTGAAAAAAAACATCAATGATACAATTGATTTAAAAATGCTAATAAGTACCCGTGCAAGAATAATCTAATATATTGGAGTCCAAAGCTTTAGCTTTGGCTGGTTGTACCAAAGCTAAAGCTTTGGACTCCAATATATACTAAAGGTACTGAAACAAAAATTGAGGAGTAATGCATGCCTATATTGGAAGTTACTAAAAGCGCAGCCGCTCAGATTAAAAGAGCAGCAGAAGCTGGAGAAATGAAAGGACTTGCCCTGCGTCTAGCTCCATACCGTAAAGAGGATGCTAGTATTGAATACAACAAAATGGGATTTGACGAAATTAAAGATAATGATGTTCATATTCATTGTGAAGGTGTTGATATTGTCTTTGAACCAAAATATAAGGAATTATTAGAGGGAACTATTATGGATTTTGTCGAAATTGAAAAAGGGCATCATAGCTTTATTTTTCTTAATCCCAATGATCCCCATTATGTTGAACCCAAGGAGTAAAAGTGACTACTTTAACCACAAAACGTTGTAAACCTTGTGAGGGCGGGGTAACTCCTTTGACAAAGGATGAGGCGCAAGGCTTATTGAGTCAACTTCAAGATTGGGTACTTAATGATACAGCAACCGAAATCAGTCGCGCCTATAAATTTAAGAACTATTATGAAACAATAGCATTTGTTAATGCTTTAGCATGGATTGCTCATAATGAAGATCACCATCCTGATTTAGAAGTCGCTTATAGTCGCTGTTTAGTGCGTTATTCTACTCATGCGATTGGTGGCTTATCGGAAAATGATTTTATTTGTGCGGCTAAAATTGATGCCCTACTTGCGCCACCTGAAAGTGCGTCCATGACTTGTAAAATTTAAAATTCTCAACCTAACAGGCAAAACCTGTTACTCGACTATCAAGTTTTTTTGCTTGACAAAATTTACTCAAGATTCATTTAAATAAATTAATGATTTATCTAAAAAAGCTACTCAAGTAGTGAATCGCATATTTTTTTTAACTACAGGGATGAGTTATAAGACGGGATAAGGCAAAAATCTAAGTGTTTTTATCCGCTTTTATAACTCATCCCTGTAGTTATTGAAAAGCTTATAATAATATAAATATTTGATTTTATTAAATATAACTAATTATTAACCAGCAACTTGATAGTCGAGTATTTTTCAGGTTTGGCTTAACTTAATAGCATTAGCACGCCTGCGCCGATACCATTGCCGCAACCAGATGAAAAACCCAGTTGGTGCCAAAATGAGAAGCAAGATTGCTACGGCATCCATAATATATACGCCCCAATTGCCTAATAAACGCCCACTATGTAAATCTAATAATAGCCTTTCCCAAGGCAAAATAGACATTTGCATACTAAGCTGTTGTTGTAATCTTTTGGGTGGGGATTGTGGCAGAATCCATTGTATTTTGATTTGTTTAACCTTATCACCTGAAAATTTTTTCCAAAAGAGAAACTCTGTATCTGGTTGATATAATCCTGTAGCAGTTCGCACAACTATTTGTTTCTGATTATTTAAACCTAAAGCATTAATTCCGCTTGGCAATCCCTGTATTGGCGTTAAGCCTTCTATCAATTCTCCTTCTAATGTAAATAATAGGAGCTGTTCACTAATCAATACAACAATTAATTGTTCTGAAGTTTCTACCGCACCCAGTAAATTTCCCTCAAAATGTTCAAGTAATAGCTGTTGATTTAAATACAATTTTTCATCAATTGCACTCAGCCAGCGTTGTTTGGTTTCGCTCTCTAGTGGAAAGGCTACATCAATTGTTGGTGTCTGAATCCCGTACCATTTCAAAATCCACTCGGAATGCACATAACGTTTTGCTAGTTGTAAGTCTTCAGTATGATTCAATAATATGCCAGTAATGGATAGCAGAATTACAAATAATAAGATAGTTAGCCCTAAATAACGGTGCCAACGATGCAGATTAAAATATTTGCGCGGCATTAGAACTTTTTACCCTGATTGCTTTGTTGATGTAAATACAGGCTTAGCCGAGCCAATTTTTTCAATGCCCTCACGGAGAGGGTAGCACCAGTAATCCCATCGATATGCTGACTCAGTTGATAAGATTTGGTTATCTTTGCCTGTTTGAACTGATTTGTAAAAAAAGGATAGCGTATTTCCCAGCCCCGACTTTCGCGGAAAATCAATACCTTAATCAGTTCTATTTCTCCTTTGTTGACTACAATACCGCTAGTAATAGGTAGTTCCTTACCAATTTCTTCTAAAATCCAAACAGTGCGTCCATCCCGTGCCCAGTAACGAATCCGCATACTGCGGGGTTTATGCCCTAAGATTTTTTTAATCACCGCTCGCCGAGCTTTAGTAATCCAAATCAGGCGCGGTTTCGGTACTTTACCCTTGAATACTTCTTGTAGAAAGGCTTGCGGTTCTTGATAGACTTCTTTAGCTGAAGCAATCCCAATGGTACTAGTGTTAGCGAATACTATGAATAATAAGATTATCTTAATAATTGGTTTCATATAATAATAAAAATGAGCCTCACTGGGCAACCACAAGGGATTGCCCCTACAAACAATGATTTACTGTAGGGGCAATCGGTTGCCCTTATGTATAAAGGAGTGCTCCCGCTGGGAGGGGGAATTTACTCCCTAACCCCCTCCCGCTGGGGAATTTACCCCCCACTGCCATTAAGTTAAGCCAAACCTGACAGGTTTTAAAAACCTGTCAGGTTTAATTTATGTTGGAGTTTCAAAGACCTCCGAGGTTTTAAAAACCTCGGAGGTCTGATTTTGCTGATTTCAAACAAAAATTAATAAAATTGATAGCCTAACCCAAGATTAAAGCCATCAAACTGATCCTTGCCATCAGGCGTATTCTGCATTTGATAGTCTAATTTTAGCACGACATTAGGATGTGGCCAATAATTGAAACCCATATCTACTTGCTCATATTCACTATCAATATTATTACCAGCACTGGTATCCCAAAAATTATAGCGAGCAAAAATACCCCATTGTTCGTTAAATTTATAAGATGGTTCAATATACCAACCCAATTGTTTATCTTTACCTACCGCTTTTGGGCCATCACCATCTAAGTCCCACTGAGCATATAGGGCTTTAATCATAAATTGTTGCCAAGCATAAATCGCATGAGCTTCCAAAAGCAGAGCCTTGCCAGCTTGTGGATCTTTGCCTTGAGTTACATCATCTTGGTACTGCAAACTACTAGCTAGTTCTAACCCTTTGATTCCAGTGTATTTTAAACGCCCAGTAACAGCCAAGTTTGTTGCATTTGCTTTCCCAACTTTTTGGCGACCTTTACGAATATTATAGTTTGTTGCCACTTCCAAACCCGAATGTAAAGCTAGATCATACTGTAAACCAGGTAAGGGTCTACCGACAAGAGCTGCACCCCCTTCCCACCAAGTACTAGGAATAATATTTTGTTCTACAGGATTACGTTCAGTCCCGTAAAAGGTGGTCGGCTCGTGGGTTTCATTGATAATACCAATTGGCATGAGAAATAAACCACCACGCGCTTTTAGTTCTGAAGATATGTCAAAGTCGATATACGCTTGTTCTAATTCTACTGCACCAGTTTGACCATCGCCAGATATAGAATGTTCAAGTTCCAGTTCCGAGAAAAAACGGATTTTTTCATTGAATTGATGTCCAAAAAACAGTATAAAACGATGGAAATCAATTTCCTTTTTATCATTACCACCAACTTTATCATTACGCAGATTATTATAGTGCAATTCACCATAAGCACCGAATTGGCTCTTTTCAGCCCAAGTTGATGAACCAGAACCCATTTCTTCAAGCATAGTGCTAGTTGCTTCGATTTTCTCCTCAGTTTGATCAACTTTTTGATCAGTTGCCTGCACTTGCTGTTTAAGCTGTTCAATCTCCTGTTGTTGGCGTTGGATAATTGTCCACATTTCTTCTGGTGTCGCTGGAGGAGTTGCGGCATGAACTGGTAAAATCACATTAATACTTATACTAATAGATAAACTTAATAAACTCGCTTTGAGTAAACAATTTTTTTTAACTGCCATATTACTATTAATCCGCTTTTCAAATTTAATGAGAATCATTATCATTTAATTAATAAAGCGAAATAATAATAGTTTTCATTTCCAGATTCAAATAAAAAAATTTTATAGGTGTATATAGCCAGCGGAGCTTTTAGTCGGCTTTAGCCGACTTTAACTATTAGCCTCGCTGCTCAAGCCGCAAGGCGGAGGCACTCCTTTATACATAAGTTTTTAACTAATTGATTTCATTGCGTTTAATCATTAAACGCCTCACTGGGCAACCACAAGGGATTGCCCCTACAAACAATGAGTTACTGTAGGGGCAATCGGTTGCCCTTGTGTATAAATGAGTGGAGGCGGAGGTGGGATTAATTGGTTGCTTTTTAATACAAACAGATAGTTATGAAAACTATCTGAAGTCAAGCCAAAAAAACTTGATAGTCGAGTTTAAGATTTCTCCTCTTCCAAACTCTTGCGTAACTCCTCTAACTTATTACGCCAAGCCTCGGCATCGCCGTAGTCGAAAAACTTTTGTGTACGCTTATGCTCGTCTAATGTTCGCTGAGCATGTTTGATTGGGCACCAATATTGTTCGGTGCGGGCGATCACCTCCCGAATGAACTCGACAAGGCCATTGCCATAACCACAGTAAACGCAATTGAGCTTTTCGATTGCGTTTAAATAGGCTAGGTGTTGCCTATCGATGACCAGATAGTCGGCTCGGCGCACCAATGGTATGCCATAAATGCGGAAGCAGATATGCTGATAAAGACTGATTGACAGATCCAAAATGAGCAGTGGAACTATCATACCGTAGATCACCGGTGCCGAGAGGATATATGTTAACCGTGCCTCACGCAGAAACTGCCAGATACCAGTTCGATGTTGCCGTTGCCATTTTTGCATTCCACGCTCAAAAACCACCTTACCACGGCGTAGGCTGTATTGAAATTGCTGTCGCTTTTCAGCTAACATTTTGTCCAGCTCTTGTTCCAGCTCTTGTTGTGTTGAGCGCAACTGCTCTAGTATTTCGTCGAGTTTCATCTTGGTTTTCATATATATCGATACTCTCGTTGGGATCACCTAAATCCAGCCACAACCTATATTCATCAGTTGTGATTCTGCACGAATTTGGATTACTGCTCCCAATGAGTGGGAGGCAGCTATGAGGCAATGCCATTAAGTTAAGACAAACCTGACAGGTTTAATTTCTGTTGGAGTTTCAAAGACCTCCGAGGTTTTTAAAACCTCGGAGGTCTGTTTTTAAGGCTTAACTTAATGGCATTGAGCTATGGGGAGGGATAACTCTATGCTTTTCTTCTACGACTAGCCTTTTTATTTGATTTGGACTTAACAACCGCCTTCAGAGTTGGAGCTTTTGTTTTTATCTTTTCTTCGGGCTGAACTTCTTTGACAGTATCAGTTTTGTCAGTTTCTTCACTTTTAGGCTGTTTAAAAATCACACCAGCTAATGGCGGTAAAATAATTGGCATTGAATAGGGACGATCCATCCAAGGTTTGTCTTCCGCTATTAATGGCATTGCACCATTGCCAACATTGCTACCGCCATAACATTCAGCATCAGAATTGAATATTTCCTCGTAATGCCCTGGTTTTAAAAGCCCAATTCGATAATTATGGCGTGGTACTGGAGTAAAATTAAGCGCGATAATAAAAATGTCATCATCACTTTTTCGGATGAAAATTAGCACTGAATTCTCGGCATCATTGCAATCAATCCACTCAAAGCCTTTCCAGTCAAAATCATATTGGTGTAAGGCTTCAGATTTATGATAGAGCTTATTTAAATCTTTAATTAGCCTTTGTACGCCTTGATGAAAAGGATATTCGAGAACATACCAATCTAAAGTATTAGCACTATTCCATTCTAAGCCTTGACCAAATTCAGTTCCCATAAAGAGCAATTTTTTGCCCGGATGAGTAAACATATAGGTATAAAGAAGTCGCAAATTTGCAAAGCGTTGCCATTCATCCCCAGGCATTTTGTTGATCATTGAGCCTTTACCATGTACCACTTCATCATGCGAAAATGGTAACAAAAAATTTTCGGTAAAAGCATATAACATGCTGAAAGTCAACATATCTTGATGGTATTTACGATGAATTGGTTCTTTGGACATATACTTTAGGGTGTCATTCATCCAGCCCATATTCCATTTGAGGCTAAAACCTAAACCGTCAGCATCAGTTGGATGAGTTACTTTTGGCCAAGATGTTGATTCTTCTGCCATAATTAAAGTACCGGGATGCTCGCTATGCGTAACAGTATTGAGTTCACGCAAAAATGCAATCGCTTCAAGGTTTTCACGTCCGCCAAATTCGTTAGGTATCCAATCTTTACGGGAATAATCTAAATATAACATTGAAGCAACAGCATCAACTCGTAAGCCATCAAGGTGCATTTCTTTTAACCAGTATAACGCACTGGAAAGTAAGAAATTCTTAACTTCATTGCGACTATAATTAAAAATTAATGTTGACCAATCTAAATGTTCGCCTTTTCGAGGATCCGCATGTTCATAAAGAGCAGTGCCATCAAAACGCCCTAATCCGTGTGCATCTTTGGGAAAGTGAGCCGGAACCCAGTCTAAAAAGACACCAATATTATGTTGATGACAGTAATCTACTAAGTAGCGAAAATCATCTGGAGTTCCATAGCGACTTGTTGGGGCATAATAGCCAATAGTTTGATAACCCCATGAGCCATCAAAGGGATGTTCAGTAATAGGCAATAATTCAATATGGCTAAAACCCATTTCTTTGACATATTTTACTAGGCGTTTAGCTAGTTCGCGGTAATTGAGAAATTCCCCCTCTGGGCCTTTTTGCCATGAGCCTATATGTACCTCATAAATCGACATAGGAGAATGGAGCCAATCCCATTTTTGACGTTTTTCGATCCATTTAGAATCAGTCCAAACATAAGGTTCATTGCTTGTTACTATAGTAGCGGTTTTCGGACGTACTTCAAATTGTTGTCCATAAGGATCAGATTTTAAATAAATATTACCAGTTTCGCGGTTGCGAATTTCAAATTTATATAATGTTCCTGGAGCCAATTCAGGAATGAATAATTCCCAAATACCGTTACCGCCATGAGTTCGCATCGAGTGAGAACGTCCATCCCAACGGTTAAAATCGCCGACGACACTAACACGCTCAGCATTAGGTGCCCAAACTGCAAACAATACCCCACGAATGCCATTTACTTCATGAACATGCGCCCCTAAAAAGCGGTAGGCATGCCAATGTTTGCCTTCACTAAAGAGATGCATATCAAAATCGGACAATTGGGGCAAAAAGGAGTAGGGATCATGGGTAATATGTTCACGATGATCTTTGTCACGCCAAATCAGGCGATAATGATCCGGCAATTGAGTTTTGCCCCGCCATTCAAATAAATCGGTTCCCTCTAGCCGCTGCATAACTAAATGACCTTCTGCAATGGTAACTTTTTCAGCATAAGGGATATAGACACGAACTAAAGTTTGTCCTTTAATGCTGCGCTTGCCAAGTACAGAAAAAGGATCATGATGACGAGCTTCTATAATTTTTTGTAGTTCTGGATCAAGTTTTGTCATATATATACCGATAAATTTTAATTAACAAGAAGTTATAATAAGAACCATATACTGAAATTATCAAACATATAAACATACACTATTATTTTTTGCAAGAAAAAATGCCTGATTATAATTATGTGTATTGAAATAAAATAGAGAAACTCAGGGTCTTTTTGAATTTTATACTTTGAATATTGTCGATTTTTACGGAGATTTTAATGTTACCCACTTTGCCCTTATTACAACAAACCGAATTCCCGCCTATAAAACGTAGCAACCTAGAGACGCTACAAGTAAATCTAGGTTATATATGCAATCAACAATGTTTGCATTGCCATGTTAATGCGGGGCCAAATCGGACTGAAATCATGGAGCGCGAAACCTGCGAGCAGATTTTAACTTATTTAAGGGCAACCCCTTCAATTCAAACTTTGGATTTAACTGGCGGAGCACCAGAGCTAAATCCCCATTTTCGCTACTTGGTGAAAACAGCCAAAGAATTGGGAGTGCATATCATTGATCGTTGTAATTTAACGATTTTATCGGTACAAAACGATTTAGCTGAATTTCTTGCAGAACAAAGGCTTGAAGTAATTGCATCCCTGCCTTGTTATTTAGAAGAAAACGTTAATAAACAACGTGGTAAAGGGGTATTTCAAGATAGCATCGCAGGATTGCGTCAACTCAACGCCTTGGGTTATGGGCAAGAAAATCAAGATTTACAACTCAATTTAGTATTTAATCCTCAAGGAGCAAGTTTACCACCACCACAAGCAGCTTTAGAAGCCGATTATAAAAAATTTTTAAAAGAAAAGTATGACATTGTGTTTAACCAATTATACACAATTTGTAATCTTCCAATTCAGCGTTTTGGTAGTGCATTGATTTCAAAGGGAGAATTTAATACTTATATGCAATTGCTACGCGATGCCCATAGCGATGACAATTTAGAAACCGTCATGTGCCGTAGTTTAATCAGTATAGATTGGCAAGGCTATGTTTATGATTGTGACTTTAATCAAATGTTGGGGCTACATTTATGTCTGGATACGCCCCAAAAGCGGCATATTTCGGAATTACTTGGGCGAGATTTGAGAAATAATCCGATTATTGTTGCAGAACATTGTTACGGATGCACAGCAGGGCAAGGCAGTAGTTGTGGCGGCGCATTATCTTGAAATTGTGCTAAGGAACGTGCATAAAATAATCTCGTCAACTTTGGGCAACCACAAGGGATTGCCCCTACATGGTTTGTTTGTAGGGGCAATCCCTTGTGGTTGCCCTAGTTGTTTTATGCACGTTCCTAATAATAAACTTATGCTTTAGTAGAACATCTGAGAGAGATTTTCTTGAAAATTTCAATAATCATACCAGTGTTAAATGAGCAAGCAGTTATTGTAGACACATTACAGCCTTTACAAGCTTTGCGTAAAGCTGGACATGAACTGATAATTGTAGATGCAGGTAGCACTGATAATACACCAAAATTAGCAGCACCTTTAGCTGATTATGTCTTAGAACAAAGCAAACCTGGACGAGCGCGACAAATGAATACAGGCGCAAAGTTCGCCCATAATGAAATTTTATTATTTTTACACGCCGATACACATTTACCCGCACAGGCAGAACAATTAATAATTAATGGCTTAGCCAAAAGCGGGCGACAATGGGGACGATTTGATGTCCGCCTATCAGGACAAGCAAAACTATTACGGCTAGTAGAGCGTTTAATGAACTGGCGATCTTGCTTAACAGGCATTGCTACAGGCGATCAAGCGATTTTCATACCAAAAAACCTATATAATAAAATACAAGGAATTCCAGAAATTCCCTTAATGGAAGATATAAGTTTAAGTAAAAAACTCAAACGTATTAGTCCTCCATTGTGCATACGAACCCCAGTAATTACCTCAAGTCGTCGCTGGGAAGAAAACGGAATTATTCGCACCATTTTATTAATGTGGAGCTTACGCTTGGCTTATGCCTTGGGAATTAGTCCAGAAACTTTAAAAAAATATTATCATTAGACTTGTCCGAAAATAAGGATTTGCTACTTGGAGCGAAGCGAAGCGAAGAAGCTTTAGCTTTGGGCGACCTGCCAAACGAAGTAAGCGAAGCTAAAGCTCTAAAGCTAAAGCTTTCGACTCCAATGAAAATATAATTTGTCAAGCAAAAAAAACTTGAGAGTCGATTAAAAAGCGCAGGGAGGTTTTTGGCCAAAATTTTTATCTGAACGGACGAGGTTAGCTTGCAACCACGTTCGTAACATTTTTTTTCACAAAAACTTACAAACTACCAACCTGAAAATACTAACTTTTTAGGACTGCGCGCATTTTGAAATGTGACTTTTGGTTCAAATGGTAAAATTTCGATAACACCCCGATCAGCCAACGTGATTCTCAGTACAGAAGAGGATGCCGAAAAAATCGTTTTTCCATTGGAACCTATGAGAGTAAATTGACTACCTGGTTTTATCTGCCTTGGGGGTTGAGTGAATCTATTTATCCAAGGTCTATTATAGAAAGAAGCCTTTGCTTGAGAACCATTAGAATAAACAGTCATCTCGCCATAATTTCTTGTCGCTAAATGCCACCATCCGTTTGAATCTCCGACTATTTCTAGTGCTATACTATAACTAGTATGCCAAAGATAAACATCGTTACTGCCACTAGGATAATAAAACAACCATTCTCCCAGTTGGAATAATTTATTTTGTATTCCAAAATTGGAGCTACTATAACTGCCAGCCTTTGAGCGCGAACCGTTGATTATTTGAACCCCATCATAGCCAACCGGGGCGTAATAATTGCCAATTTTCAAGAGATAGATTTTTTTGCCACTGTCACAATGTGTCATTTCAGCGACAATTGTGCCAATATCTCCATTTTTAGGATAAAAGGAACCCCAACCATCTTTGCCACCTGCCCTTTTTATTTGTTGGTTTGGCCAAGATAAACAATTAGTTCGGTTAATTGTGGAGTAAAGTTGCCCAGCATCAATAATTTTAGCAGTTCTACCTCCAGAATAAGTGCCAGAAGCTTGCGAACCAGTGATTATTTTTACCCCATCATAGCCAACTGGGGCGTAATACTTGCCGATTTTCAATAAATAAATTTTTTTGCCACTGTCGCAATGTGTCAATTCAGCGAAAATTGTACCAACATCTCCATTTTTAGGATAAAAGGAACCCCAACCGTCCTTGCCACTGAGTTTCTTCACTCGTTGGTTTGGCCAAGATAAACAATCAGTTCGGTTAATTGTCGAATAAAGCTTGCCATCATTGATGATTTTTGCCCTTTTACCTTTGTTACCATAGCTAACCTGATACACTGGGGGTTTTGGTGGTCGTATTTTAGCTTTTGGAGTATAAGTTTGTTGTGGTGTTTGTATTTTCGGTTTCGGAGAGTGTGTAGCTTGTAAACTAGCTAATTGCCTTTCTAAGCCGCCCAATTGAGATGATGCTGGAATAATTTGGCGTAAATTAGCCAAATATTGTTCCGCCTTTTTGAGCTGTTTATTTTTGATAGCTTGTTTGGTTAATGCTACATAACGTGCCTCTATTTTATCTAAACCAGCCAAAGCTTGAGTATTAGTTGGATCAATTTTTAACACTTTCTGATAACAAACAAAGGCAGTTCCATCACCTCCACTTAAACGGCCTTTTTTTAAATGCCGATCACAAACAGCTAATAGTTTGTTAAGGTTTAGTTTACTTGGTGGTGTTGTGCTAGTTACAGTTACTGGATTTGAGAGACAACCCCCAAAACAGTATTTACCTTTTAAGGAGGAACTAGTCCAAGGCTCTTGTCTACCACCACTTTCCGCCACGACAGCTTTTGTGACTTGTATAAACAAATCTTCTATGCGTGGATGTGTTTGCACTGCCCTTTCTAAGGCTTTGACTAATTGTCCAGTAAATAAACCATTGCGCCTATTTGAACTAATATCAGAAGCCGTTGTGCCTATTGAAGTAGCAAAAGCAATAAAGGAGCCGCTTACTCCCTCCATACGAGCTAAACCGCGCCCAATACTTTTGCTAACACTGCGATAGGGGTTATCACGACAAGCATCTAAAATGATAATATTGAGCTTGCTGGCTGCCTCCATTCTTTTCACTAGCTGATCGGCATGAACCGCATAGGATTCTAAATCGTATTGATCCTGAATTTTCTTGTTATCAATCGGGAGTAAATAATTTTTGCCATTGACTTGCGCCCCATGTCCAGAGAAATAAAACAGCCCTACAGCTTGACGTTGTGATAAACGTTGACTGAACTGGCTAATAGCTCGATTCATTTCAGTTTGTTTTAAATTAGTTTTGAGGGTGACATCAAAACCAAGTTTTTTGAGTACACGAGCCATATCCTCAGCATCATTAATGGTATTTGAAAGAGGTTTATATTCATAGTTAGCATTGCCGATGACTAAAGCCACTTGTGCTTGTTGTGCTTGTGGCTGAGTAGAAATCCTGGTTGTTGGCTTATTAACCCGTTCTACATAAAGGCCCTTTTTCGGTTGCACCGGGTTAGGGCTGGTTGACCTAACTAAAGCATCAAGTTCTTGACATCCACTGATAAATAGTAGGGTAATGGGGATCAGGTAAATCAGTAGCTTTTTCAAGTTATTCTCCTTTATCAATACATAAATTAATTATGCCGATATAATACATAAGACTTACGCATTGACAAGTGAGGTTTTATAAGTTTTTTAATAAAAACAACATTTTAACTTTTTAAACTGACTTGGAGTCCAAAGCTTTAGCTTTGGACTCCAAGGAGAAAATAAAAAAAATAGTTTGTCAATGTGTAAGTCCTAATACATTGTAAAACCTTAACAAGAAAATTCATTAATGC
>JALWSU010000353.1 GCA_026993485.1 Thiotrichaceae bacterium
CATGAAACGCCTCACCGGGCAACCACAAGGGATTGCCCCTACAAACAATGATGTAGGGGCAATCCCTTGTGGTTGCCCTTGTGTATATGAGATTGCGCTGGAGCGTGGGAACGATAGTGAATATTAATCTAGCAAATAATATATAACATATTGTTTAATATAATTTTTATGTAGATACAAAAATTTCAGGCACAAAATTCGACACTTCAAAAATTTTTTTATTTATAATTATTAAGATTGAGGTAAGTTGATATAACCTAAGCTTTATTGATTATATAAAAAGCATGATAAATTTTCACTTGATGTAAGTCAAGAAGAATTGAAATTTCAAATAGGAAAAAAATATGAATCAGCCAACAGTTGGCATTATCATGGGTAGCGATTCAGATTTACCCATACTCAAAGAAGCAGCTATTATGCTAGAAGAACTGGGTGTTGCTTATGAATTAAGCATTGTATCCGCCCATCGCACCCCTGGGCGTTTATTTCAATATGCTAAAGAGGCTGAAGCTAAAGGCTTAGAGGTGATTATTGCTGGTGCTGGTGGTGCGGCTCATTTACCGGGCATGGTTGCCGCAATCACCCCTTTACCAGTGATTGGCGTACCAGTTAAAACCTCGACATTACAAGGGCAAGATTCGCTATTATCAATTGTACAAATGCCAGGTGGCGTGCCTGTTGCCACTGTCGCCATTAATGGTGCCAAAAATGCAGGTATTCTTGCTGCACAAATTATCGGCGTGAAACAGCCAAATATTCGTCAAAATATAAAACAATATAAAGCTGCACTGGAAAATATGGTAATAAATAAGGCAGTGCATTTAGAAAAAGTTGGTTACGAGCAATATTCCATAAAATAAAATAGGAAGTGCATTATGTCCATAGCAGAAATTAAAGTTCCAGTTTTACCCGAATCCGTTACTGATGCCACTCTATTAAAGTGGTATAAACACCCAGGTGAGGCGGTACAAGAAGAAGAAAAATTAGTTGATATTGAAACTGATAAAGTAGTTTTAGAAGTACCAGCTCCCAATAGTGGCATTTTAAAAGACATTCTGAAATCTGATGGTGAGGATGTTCAAGCTGGAGAAGTTATTGGGCATATTGAGATTGGCGCGTCAGAAACCAGTGAGACAAATAAGACAAATAAGACAAATAAGACAATAGTTACTCCGACGAAAACCAGTCCAGCAGTTCGTAAAATTGCGGCAGAGAAAGGAATTAACCCCGCAACTGTGCCACATCATGGGGATCGCGTGACTAAAGCAGATATATTGCACACCGTAAAACCTGCTCCTACTGTTGTGAAAAGCGAATCAATGAATAAAAATCAGGAAATTCAAGCAGTTAAAGGAAAATTTTCTGAACGCCCCGAAGAACGAGTACCAATGACGCGCCTGCGAAAACGAGTAGCTGAACGTTTACTTAATGCCCAACACGAACATGCTATTTTAACAACTTTCAATGAAATCAACATGAAAGCTGTTATCGACTTACGCACACAATATAAACCTGCCTTTGAAAAAAAGCATGGGATTAAATTAGGCTTTATGTCCTTTTTTGTTAAAGCCGCTGTTGCAGCCTTACAAAAATTCCCGATTATCAATGCCTCCAGTGAAGCAGATGAGATTATTTATCATGGCTATTATGATATTGGCATTGCTGTCAGTAGCGAACGCGGCTTAGTTGTACCGATTTTACGCAATGTTGAGAGCATGAGCTTTGCACAGATAGAAAAAGGCATAGCCGATTTTGCCAAACGCGCCCGCAATGCCCAATTATCAATAGAAGATTTAACTGGTGGCACATTTACAATCACTAATGGTGGCATTTTTGGCTCAATGCTATCAACCCCGATTTTGAATCCACCCCAAAGTGCTATTTTAGGAATGCACAATATTATTGAACGTCCAATCGCAGAAAATGGGCAAGTTGTTATTCGTCCCATAATGTATGTAGCTTTATCTTATGATCATCGCTTAATTGATGGACGTGAAGCAGTGCAATTTTTGGTTACTATCAAAAATGCTATAGAAGATCCAACTCGGTTATTATTAGATATTTAAATTGTGGTAACTGATGTTACGCACTCTCGTTCCCACGCTGGAGCGTGGAAACGAGTAATGGATGGAGTACAACGAATGGAGTACAACGAATGGAAAACAACGAATAAAAACCAAATAATTTATCTCATGATAAAAGGTTTTATTCGTTGTCTGACATTCGCTGTACTCTTTTCATGGCTTAATACCATGGCAGTGACGCTGGAGCGTGGGAATAAGAACACGAGAACCAAAAATAGATTCGAGCTTGGAGTGCAAGCTTACCTTGCACTCCAATTTACTCGTTTCCACGCTGGAGCGCACTCACTTATAGCGTTAACCGATTGCATAAAATACACCTAGAAAACCTGCCAGGTTTTAAAAACCTGGCAGGTTTGGAGCGTGCTTAACTAAATCGGGCAATGCTATATACAAAAGATTTCTCCTCTCGTCGCAACGAAACGAAACGTAGTAAGCGTAGCTAAGTAAGCGTAGCTAAGTAAGCGAAGCGTACTGACAAATTTGACTTGTGTATAAGAGAGTGAGCTGGAGCTTGGGAACGAGTAAAGTTCCCGCTTGGGAACGAGAACAATATATGAACTGTGATTTTTGTATTTATGTGATTGACTCTGATAAAAAAAAGTTAATCAAAATCATAGTTAATCATTTAATCACTGTTTATTTTTATTACAGTCCAAAATCACAGTTAATCCTTTAATCACATAAATCACAGTTCAGACAATCAAAAAAGCACTCAAAAAACTCTTGACATCCAAAATCAAATAATTTATGGTCGTTTCTCGGTCTAAACCCAACAACGGAGAAATAAAAAATGAAGAAATTTTTTGCTCTGCTGTTTACTATTGCCATGATGATTATGGCAGTGAGCAATATAGCTAATGCAAAGTCCTTAGATGAGGGACTTGTGGCTTATTATCCCTTTAATGGGAACGCTAATGATGAATCGGGGAATGGGAATCATGGAACGGAATATAACGTGAGTTATGAAAGTGGTGTACATGGGCAAGCAGCCAAATTTAATGGTCAAACATATGTGAAAATATCTAATGATTCATCTTTAGTCATTGATGGTCAGATAACAATATCTGCATGGGTGAAGCTTGATTCGAGTACACCAAATGGAGCTGGAATTATCCAAAAAGGAGAAAGTGGAATTATTTGGGATTATGGATTGGTAAATTACTACTCATATCCTTCTTACAGATCATCTAGGAAAGACTGGATAATTGAGGAAACTAGGGATCGAAATGATAATTATGGTAAATTTA
Source organism: Thiotrichaceae bacterium (assembly GCA_026993485.1). Taxonomy (GTDB): domain Bacteria; phylum Pseudomonadota; class Gammaproteobacteria; order Beggiatoales; family Beggiatoaceae; genus JAUXCJ01. The sequence goes on from JALWSU010000353.1 coordinate 3,332, forward strand.
ATTTTTGGGTAGTTGTAGTTAATGAAAATGAGGAAACAGAGCCGGTAAAATTGTACCTAAACGGAAACAAAATAATAGGTCATATAAATTCCTATGATAACTCAATTCCAAGTGATGACAATTGGATAAGGCAGAGTGATAAATCTTTAGATATTGGTATTGGTCATCCGGATCATTTTTTAATTGGTAAAATTGATGATTTACGGGTTTACAACCGCGCCCTCTCCGAATCCGAAATCCAACAACTTTATGGTGCATCTAACATCACCATCAG
>JALWSU010000354.1 GCA_026993485.1 Thiotrichaceae bacterium
AGAAAAAAGCTCGATGGTTGGCTGATCAAGAAGAGGCGGAATTGGAAAGAAAGGCGGCTTTAGCAGAAAAACAAGCGGCTTTAGCAGAAAAACAAGCGGCTTTAGCAGAAAAACAAGCGGCTTTAGCAGAAAAACAAGCGGCTTTAGAAAAATTAGCGCAGATTGAAGCTGAAAAACAGGCAGTTGAAGCTGAAAAACAGGCAGTTGAAGCTGAAAAACAGGCAGTTGAAGCTGAAAAACAAGCGGCTTTAGAAAAATTAGCGCAGATTGAAGCTGAAAAACAAACAGCTTTAGAAAATGCTGCACAAAATGCCGAAAAATCTGCCAAATTACAAATTGCTAAACAAATGTTACAAGCCAATGTAGAAATTAAGTTGATTATGCAAGTAACTGGTTTAGATGAGGCTTTAATTAATAAATTGTAATTATTTTGTTCTGGTTCCCACGCGCGTGCCAGCGAGCGTGGGAACCAGAAAAAGATTGCTTTTAATAAAAAATGATAAAAACCCAGTTATAGCCTTGCCTTTCCTGAAATCGGAAATCAATCTAAGGTGTTGGACATTTTAAATGGTAAACAAGAATTGAATTCTAAACAAATTAGTGCATTGAGTGAACGTTTTCATGTTTCTCCAATGGTGTTTTCATAATGGTTTTATAACTATAAGGATTGTAGTACAGAAAGGATAAAAACCCAGTTCTAGGAGTCTGTATGACTTTATCACCTCGAAAGTTAAAAGCTTTGATTAACTACAAGGATGTTATATAAACAAGGATAAGTCAAAATCGTTGCATTTAGCCTTTGACTTTATCCCTGCTTATATAACATCCCTGTAGTTATTTGACTGGTTCTGGCTTAGAGCTTTTCTTTAAGTCAGACAGACTCCTAGCTTTGCTTTATCCTTTTATAATTTTTTGTGTAGTTATTGTGTTGGAATAGTGGAGAATCTAACCATGATAAAATTAGAAATAAGCTCTGATATAGATAATATTGAACCTTTGATTAAATCGGCAATTAATTTTGAAATCTCACGCCTAGAAATAGGTTTAAATAAAACCAATAGGGAAATCCAAAAATTTGAAAAAAAATATGAGGTCTCATCAGAGACCTTTTTGAGAGAATACACTGCTGAAAATTTACAAGGTGGTGATGATGAATATATCAGTTGGTTGGGTGAAATAAAAATTAACGACAAAATGAGGGAGGAACTAAGTAATCTTAAGGCAATAGAATATGTTACTAAGTGAATATTTGTCTGAAATGTACAAAAGACTATTTCATAATGAATTTTTACACACACACAAGAGGAGAAAAAGCGATGAAAATTCGCCCTTTACTTTTAGCTCTAACAGTCAGCCTCTTATCGGGCTTAGCTGTGCCGGGCTTTGCTGATGATACGGAACTGTTTAGTGGAACTACTAGTGTAGACCCTGAGCTTACTAATCCTAATGTTTTATTTGTACTTGATGTTTCAGGTAGTATGAGCAGTAAGGATGGTGGAACCAAAACCCGTTTAGAGCGTATGCAAGAAGCTCTGCTTCAACTACTAGATGAAATTCACAATGTTAATGTCGGCTTTATGACCTTTTCTGGGCAACCACCAAAATGGGGTAGACCTGATGATGCCGTGGTACCAGTACGTTTTCCTATAACCTATATTGATGAACCTGTTAAAAATATACCTGGAGAAGGAGGGGTTACATCTTCTCAAAGTATCTCTCCAATTTCATCTTCAGCTAATGATGCTGAAGAGGATGTTAGTACTGGTACTGTAGTGCTTGAAGATGCAGTATTGGACGCAACTTCCCGTGCTGGTACGGATATGACGGCTGGTGAGACAGTTATGTCTAGAATTATTATAACAAATGATTCGGCATTAGAACGTTTGGACAATGGTAGTGTTGATACTAGCACAACTGCTCTTTATCTAGGGCGTCGTTATTCAAACTCGGAGCAAACTCTTATCGGACTTCGCTTTCCTCATGTGTTTGTACCGAAAAATGCAACCATAAAGGATGCTGAAATTATTTTTACCAGTAAAGGGACCTATGGTGAGCCTTTAAGTTTGTTAATAGAAGGGGTGAATAAGAATAATCCAGGCCGTTTTCAGAATTCTAGCGATTATATAAGCAATAATTATCCACCCACAACGGCTACTGTAACATGGGCAGATATTGAACCTTGGGTGCCAGATGAAACTTATAACACCCCTAATCTTGCGAATATTGTACAAGAGATCGTTAACCGTTCTGGTTGGTCATCAGGTAATGCTATGGCATTCAGATTTTCAAGAGATCCTTCTGATCCTTCTGATAACGGTCGCAGAAATGCTTGGGGTGGCAAAACTAATAATACTTATCCTGGGCCTTTGTTGCGTATTACCTATGAAACTACAAGCGGTATTAGTGGTGCTGGTAATTTTGACCAAGTAACAAGAGTGACCCAAAAAATCTCAGATACTAATGATGATGCTTATGAGTTTCGAGGTGGTGGTGCAGGTTCTTATAATATGAAGCCTGGTACGGTAGTGACTAATAAATATACCCGTCTTGGTGATCATTACTGTAAAAATAACTATACAAAATGTCGGGGTAAGGTGATAACTGGATATCGTTATACTAATTTAAATATTCCCCAAAATGCCATTATTACCAATGCAGCAATTGAATTTTATCGTAAAAGTCAAACTGGTGATAATGAACATGATCCATTGAATTTAAATATTTACGTTGAGAATAATAGTAATGCTTCTGCATTTAATGGTTCTAGTTGGAAGGGTAAGGTGACAAATGATCTTTCCAACAGAACTAGAGTAACAGGTTCAGTTCCTTGGAACAATGTGCTTGATCTGCCAAAAAAGGAATTATTTTTCAGCACTAATTTTGCTTCTCTAGTTCAGAAAGTAGTTAATCGTGGTGATTGGGATCAAAATAACAATGCTTTAGCTATATTTTTTGAGCCTACTTCCATTAATAACGGCCAAAGAGACGGTGCGCGGAATGTTTATGATTTTTCCGAATCCAACAGCAGAGGAGCAAGGTTACATCTTGATTGGTTAATACCACAAAGTGGTGGAGAAGAGTTAGTTGGTTTACGCTTTGAAAATGTTCAGATTCCGCAAGGAGCTACTGTCACTAAAGCGGAAATTAAGTTTACCAGTGCTTCTGACGAGAGTGGCACTGCTAATTTCATAATTCATGGTGAGGCCCATGATAATTCTCCAGTTTTTTCAGCAACCACAAACAATATTTCTAACCGAACCCAAACCTCAGCTGCGGTTCAATGGAATGGTGTTGAGGCGTGGACAGCTAATAATGTTTATTCAAGTCCAGAGCTAAAATCTATTGTGCAAGAGATTGTTAATAGAAACGGTTGGTGTGGTTCAAATGCGATGTCATTTATTATTTCTGAAAATGGCAGTAATTCATTACGTAGGATCAAATCCTACGATGCTTCTCCTGACAAAGCACCAGTATTATATGTTGAATATGATCCTAATACTGTGTCAAAGACTGCTTGTCAGAAACCGATTTATTCTACGCAAATTAATTCTTATAATGATGATGCTGAGGAGTTTGATCCGTATTACAATCATACAGATGGTATGATAAGTCTTACAAGTACAACATTAGAAATGACGACAACGGGTAGTTCTGGTAGCGAAACAGTTGGCAAAATTGGATTCCGCTTTCCGAGTGTACCAATTAAGCAGGGTGCAAATATTTTAAAAGCAGAACTAATTTTTACAGCCAAATATTCAGATAGTAGTACAACGGATGGTACAGGTGCGCCTTTAGCTTTGAATATTCAGGGGGAATTAAGTCCAAATGCTGAAGTATTTAAAACTGACTTACATTATTTGTCAAATCTTCCTAAAACCACCAGCTTAGTGACATGGACACCCAATACCCCAAATGTGCCTTTAACGCCTTGGATTAAAGGGAAAAAGTATAGTACGCCAGATTTAAAATCAATTGTCCAAGAAATTGTGAATCAAAACGATTGGAAGGCATTTAATAATATGGCGTTTGTTGTTAGTGGCAGTGGTTTGCGTCGTGCTTCTTCCTATGATCATGATCCATTAGAGGCAGCTATTTTGCGTATTCAAGTAGAGGGTGCTTTGGAAGAGTTAACTGTGCGGGAACGTATAAAAGAATTGGTAGATAGTATGGTAATCGATAGGTATACACCATTAGCTGATGCTATTTATGAAGCTGGACAATATTATATGGGTGGTAAAGTCACTCATGGGGCGGATCGTAAGCAGTTAGACAGCAATAATAATAACGATATTAGTAAGATGAGAACTAACCGCATTAGCCATGTTGCTAGTTGGGAATGGGATCAAGTGCCACCAGGTACAGTTGAACCGCCAAATTGTTCTAACAGCAGCACAACTGCTTGTGCTACTGAGCATATTGTTGGCAATGCTAAGTATATTAAACCGAGCAATTCTTTGTGTAATTCCAATTTTATTGTCTTCTTAACTGATGGTGCAGCAACTACTAATGGTTCACAAGCACTAATAAAAGCATTGCCAAATATTGATTTGCCAAATGGCGATTGTATGAAAAAAAATTACTTGGGTTATTCCTACTCAAGTAAGGAAAAATGCGGTGCTGATATGGTTAAATATTTGCATCAAATTGATTTAGATCCAAATTTAGATGGTTTGCAAAATGTCATAACACATACAATTGGTTTCAATATTGGCTCCGGTGGTGGAAAAAGATATATGGAAGACTGGGCTAAAAAAGGTGGTGGCAAGTTTTATGATGCTAGTTCTGCTGATGATTTGCTTGAAGCATTCCGACAGATTATTGGTACTGCCATGAGAGACAACGCCACCATAGTCGCTCCAGGAGTTTCATTAAACCGCTTCAATCGGCGTTACCATAGTGACAAGGTTTATTATTCTTTGTTTAAACCCACAACAAGTTTAAGTTGGGATGGCAATATTAAAAAATATCGCATTGAGAATATGAAACTCTATGATGCTGCTGGCAATGAAGCCGTCCAGGATGGAGAGATAAAGGAAACTGCCAAAAGTTATTGGAGTACTGTGGTAGATGGTAAAAATATCACCGAAGGTGGTGCTGGAGAACAGCTAATCAATGATTTGGTTAATGTAACAACAACTCGTAAAGTTTATACTGTTTGTAATGGACAGACGAGACTTGTTTCTGCGACAGAGTGTACAACTGCTGAATTAGGTTTAGCTAATGATGCCGAACGTACTAAAGTCGTCAATTGGTTATTGGGTGATGATGTTTATAATCAATACACCGACGCAAGGTATGTTGATACCAATAATAAGAAGCATCGTTGGGCAATTGCTGATCCTTTACATAGTAGCCCGCAAGCTGTTACTTATGTGCCTGACAATCCACACACAACTGAAAATGAGGAAGTCACAAAGTTATTTGTTGGCACCAATGATGGCATGGTACGGAGGATAGATGCTGATACTGGTAAGGAAGACTGGGCTTTTGTCCCAAATGCGTTGATACATCTTACCAAAACCAGTAAACATATTTATGGTTTGGACAGTACGCCAATTTTTTGGATCAAAGATCAAGGTAATAATGGTATAGATGGTAGTGATTTTGTCAGAATGTTTATGGGTATGCGTCGTGGTGGTAAAAATATCTACGCCTTAGATGTTACTGGTACAGCTCCACAACAAATGTGGGTTATTGAAGGTGGCAAAGTTAATACTGGCAAAGGCGATTTTACCAAGCTAGCGCAAACTTGGTCTACTCCTAAACCAGTTTTAGTGAACCCAAAATATTGTGATAATACTAACCCACCTGCTCAATGTGCAGTTCTAATGTTTGGCGGTGGCTATGATGAGACTACCCAAGAAAGTCTGACAAATGGATTCAATACCAGTACGACTGGCAATGCCATTTTCATGGTTAATGCTGAAACGGGTAAACTTTTGTGGTGGGCAAGCGATGATGGAAATACTATAGGAGGAAGCTATTTAAATCTTCCTAATATGAACTACCCGATTCCTTCTGATTTGAAATTACTAGATACCACAGGAAATGGTTGGATAGATCGCATTTATGTTGGTGATTTGGGTGGTCAAGTTTGGCGAATTGATATTGATCAAAGGGATGATCAAGGGAATTTAAAAGAAATGGGTGGTCGTGTTGCCAATCTGTCTGACAGTAGCAATGCAGCTGATAAACGCCGTTTCTTTTTTGCCCCAGAACGCTATTATTTGCTCAATGTGGGTGATGTGTTGACTATAGTTAGTGGTAGAAGAACTCATCCTATGAGTGATAATACTGTTGATGATCGTTTCTATACTATCCTTGATAAAGGTTGGCAACTTATTGATCCTAATAATCCTGATGCGGGTACTGAAATTCAGACCGTGACAGAAAGCGATTTGGAGGATATGAGTCAATGGAACACTAGTTCAAGTTTCGATTTGACGAATACTCCTAAAAAGGGTTGGTATATGGATTTGCCTAAAAATGGTGAAAAGGGAACGGCTGAACCTGTAATTGCTTATAAAGATGGTCATCCAATGGTATTATTCACAACCTTCGTGCCGCCTGGGCAACAAGGGAGTAATGTTTGTGAATTCCAAGAAGGCTCAAGTTATTTATATGCGCTGAACTTGATTACATCTGGACCAGCCTTTGATAAGAAAAAAGATGATCAGGGCAATGATAAAGAGGAGTTTAATTATGGAGCTGGTGGTGGAGACGCTAGTACTGATCGTTCAATCAAACTGAACACACCAGGATTGACTTCCTCAGCTCAGCTTATCAATACTCAAGATGGTACATTTGCATTGGTTGGTTTTCAGACTGTTGATGTTGATGATCAAGAACCACCTACTATGACTTTCTGGCGACAAGTGGATGAATAATCTCTAATAAACGCTAGATGTTCTAGTATTTCAGATAAATATTTTGACCAAAAACCTCCGAGGTTTTTAAAACCTCGGAGGTTTATGCCAGATAAAGACCTGACAGGTTTCAGATCATCCCATCTATCTTGACAATGTACTTGGGCTTAGTTTGGAGTTCAAGGTAACCTTAAACTCCAATAACCCACATCAAGTTTATTTACGGACAAGTCTATTGTCATCTTATCTCACTCCCAGTTTATATAGCGTTACCCGATTTAGTTAAGTACAAACCTGCCAGGTTTTAAAAACCTGGCAGGTTTTATCGCTGGTTTTATCGCTGTATTTTATACAAACGGGTAGTGCTATTTGCTATTCAGAAACAAACTAGCCTAGATAAGATAGTCAATCTATGGCTCAAAAGGGACATAAAATTAAATACAGGGCAACCGATTGCCCCTACACCTCTACATTAACGATATTGTAGGGGCAATCCCTTGTGGTTGCCCTTGTTTTTCGCTTCTCTTCGCTCCAATATGTTAAAGTTCAGTACATACATTTTATCCAGCAAAATCAAATCATGACTCAATTTCAATTACTTAAAGTTCGTCGTTTTTTACCCTTATTTTCTACTCAGTTCTTAGGAGCATTTAATGATAATGTGTATAAAAATGCCCTTGTTATGCTGATTATCTTTCAAGGCAGTACTTGGCATGATATTGATACTAATATTGTTGTGACTTTGAGTGCGGGTATTTTTATCTTACCTATGTTTTTATTTTCGGCTACTGCGGGACAAATCGCTGATAAATATGAAAAATCTATGCTGATTCGGCGGGTTAAAATTCTGGAAATCGTGATTATGGCTTTGGCTATTTTTGGTTTCTATTTGGATAATATAGCTATTTTGATTTTGTTATTATTTTTGATGGGGGCGCAATCGACTTTATTTGGGCCTTTGAAATATAGTATTTTGCCGCAGCATTTGTCTGAAAGTGAGTTGACTGGGGGTAATGGTTTGATAGCTATGGGGACTTTTTTGGCTATTTTGCTTGGGACTATTTTAGGTGGTGTGTTAATTTCGGCAAAATTTGGTTCTTTTATTGTTGCTGGTTTGGTTGTGCTATTGGCTATTATGGGTTATTTGAGTAGTCGGTTTATTCCTGAAGCGGCTGCGGCTGATTCTGAACTCAAAATTAATTGGAATTTCGCTAGTCAAACTTTGAAAATTATGCAGTATGCTATGGAAACTCGCAGCGTTTTGATTGGTGTAATTGCGATTTCTTGGTTTTGGTTGTTGGGGGCGACTTATTTATCACAAGTACCTGCTTATAGTAAGAATATTCTCGGTAGCAATAATGAAGTTGTAACTTTGTTATTAACTATGTTTTCTGTTGGTATTGGCATAGGTTCAATTATGTGTGAAAAATTATCGCAGGGGCGTATAGAACTGGGATTAGTTCCTTTGGGGGCGATTGGTTTAACGGTGTTTTCGATTGATTTATATTTTGCTAGTGAATATTTTATGAGTCTATCCTTGCCTGCTGGAGAAATGAATTTTTCACAATTTATGTCGATTTCTGGTAGTTGGAGAGTGTTAATAGATTTAGTTTTAATTGGTTTATTTGGTGGATTTTATACGGTGCCACTTAATGCGATGGTGCAAGAACGTAGTAATCCTCATCATCGTGCTAGAGTGATTGCGGCGAATAATATTCTTAGTGCGTTATTTATGGTGATTTCAGCTATCGGTACGGTGGGGTTGCTAAAAGCGGGTTTTAGTATTTCTCAAATTTTTTTGGGTTTAGGTTTATTGAATGTGGTGGTTGTGGGTATTTTGTTTATATTGTTGCCGGAATTTGTACAACGGTTTCTGGTGTGGATTGGGTTGCAATAAGAATAGACCTCCGAGGTTTTGAAAACCTCGGAGGTCTGATTTTAGGGCTTTAGCTAGGCGATTCAGTTTCAAACAGTTCTTCTTCTGGTTTTGCCATTAATTCGGTTAATGGCGGTAACTCGTTGAGATGCTTTAAATTAAAATAGTTTAAAAATTCGCGGGTGGTGCCGTAGAGTGCGGGCTTGCCCGGAGTGTCACGATGAGCTAGTACTCGTATCCATTTGTAATCGTGCAATTTTTTTATAATATCGGTGCTGACACTAATGCCGCGTATTTTTTCAATTTCGCTGCGTGTAATTGGTTGACGATAGGCAATAATGGCGAGGGTTTCAAGTAAGGCGCGTGAGTAACGCGGGGAGCGTTCTGTTTGTAAGCCTTTAAGCCAAGGGGTTAAATTTGGTTTGGTTTGAAAGCGATAACCGCTGGCTACTTCGACTAGTTCTATGCCACGTTCGGCGTATTCTTGGCGTAATTCGCGTAAAATGGTTCGGATTTCGGAACGTTCTGGTTGAGAATTTTCTGCGAATAGGGCTAGAAAATGGTCAATTGTTAAGGGTTTGCCAGCGGCAAATAGGGCGGCTTCTATTATGGATTTTAGAGGTAAATCAGTCATTTTAATTGTTTTGTTATCGTTTGGGCAACCACAAGGGATGGGCAACCACAAGGGATTGCCCCTACGAACTAATTACTTGTATCATTTTATAAGGTTGCGGTTGCACAATTTGTATTAGTGATTCTTTGGAGAGTTCTAGTAGGGCTAATAGGGTGACAACTACGCCGCTACGACCTTCTTCTAGTGTGAAACAGTCGATAAAGTTAATCGTTTTTGATTCGGTTAAGCGTTCCAAAATCAAAGTCATGCGTTCTCGTACTGAGAGGGGTTCAGAGATTATATGATGTGATGTAAAGAGGCTGGCTCGTTCCATTACATCCCGCATGGCTTCTAGTAGAGCTGTCCAAGTTATTTGGGGTAATTTGATTTCTTTTGGTATTTCAGGTAGTTCTATGGAGACTGGTAAAATATCTCGTTCTAGTCGAGGTAGCTTGTCTAAATCTTGGGCTGCTTGTTTATATTGTGCATATTCTCGCAGTTGTTGGACTAATTTTGTGCGTGGATCTTCTGAATCTGTGGATTCATTGGCAGTGGGTAATAATAGGCGAGATTTGATTTCCATTAACATGGCTGCCATTGCTAGGTATTCTGCGGCTAAATCCAAGTCCAGTTCTCGCATAATGTCAACATATTGCAAATATTGTCGAGTTACTTCGGCAATCGGTATATTAAGAATGTCCAGATTTTGATGCTGGATTAAATATAATAATAAATCCAGTGGTCCTTCAAAGCCTTCAAGGAACACTTGTAGGGCATCGGGTGGTACATAGAGATCAGAGGGTAATGTCTCTAGTTCCGTGCCTTGTACAATGGCCCCCCTGACCCCCTCCCGCTGGGAGGTGGTACTTCCACCACCCCAGCGGGAGCGGGGTGGATGGGGAGAAATCGTGGAATTGTTAGTAGAATTCAACGGTAAATCAGCCCCATAACTTGTCGAACTTCTTTTAGGGTTTCACGCGCTGCGGTTCGGGCTTTTTCTGAGCCTTCGGCTAATATTGAGCGCACTAGTGCTGGTTCTTCAATGTAGTGCTTGGCACGCTCTTGAATCGGTGCTAGTTCTGCTAATATAGCATCTATTATCGGTTGTTTACATTCTACGCAGCCGATTTCAGCATTACGACAGCCATTTTGTACCCAATTTTGAACCGTTTCATCTTTAGAATAGACTAAATGGAATTGCCATACTGGACATTTGTCGGGGTCACCGGGATCAGTGCGCCGCATCCGTGCGGGATCGGTGGGCATGGTGCGGATTTTTTTTTCTACACTGCTAGGTGACTCGCGTAGGGTAATAGTGTTATTGTAGGATTTCGACATTTTTTGTCCATCTAAGCCGGGCATTTTGGCAGTTGGTGTCAATAATGCTTCGGGTTCAGGTAAAATAGTATGGGTTTCTCCTTCTAAATAGGCTAAGAGACGTTTTTTATCGCCAAGTGCTATATTTTGCTGATTACTAACTAAAGCTTGAGCGGTAGTTAAGGCTTCATTATCACCAGTTTCTTGATAACGTTTTCTGAGTTCTTTGTAAATCTTAGCATTTTTCTTGCCCATTTTACGAATTGCATCTGTTACTTTCTGTTTAAAATCGGCTTCACGTCCATAGAAATGATTAAAGCGTCTAGCTATTTCGCGGGTTAATTCAACGTGGGCAACTTGATCTTCTCCAACAGGTACTCGCCTAGCCTTATAAACTAAAATATCTGCACTTTGTAATAATGGATAGCCTAAAAAGCCATAAGTAGCTAAATCTTTTTGTTTGAGTTTCTGTTGCTGATCTTTGTAAGTAGGGATACGTTCTAGCCAACTAAGTGGCGTGGACATTGATAATAGTAAGTGCAATTCGGCATGTTCAGGCACTTTAGATTGAATAAATAAGGTTGCATCACTCGGATTAATGCCAACAGCCAACCAGTCAATTACCATATCCCATACACTTGGAGCAATGACGCTGGTGTTGTCATATTCGGTGGTTAGGGCGTGCCAATCTGCAATGAAGAAATAGCATTGATATTTATGTTGTAGTTTAATCCAATTTTTAAGTACGCCATGATAATGGCCTAAATGTAATTGTCCTGTTGGACGCATACCTGATAAAACGCGCTCTGACATGTAATTTTTTTCCTATTTATAAAAACTTCTTAAGTAATAAACCATAAAAAGATTTGCTGAACTATACCGAGAATAGGTAACAAAATCGTTTCTAAAACATTAGTCAATAGTAAAGCAACTAAAATGATTATTCCATAAGGTTCAAGTTGTGCATAAGATTCGGCTAAATTTGGCGGCAATAGACTATGAAGCACTCGCCCACCATCCAATGGTAAAATCGGAAATAAATTTAATACCATTAATAAAACATTTATGATAACTCCAGCGAAACCCATGTAAACTAAAAAAATTGCAGCTGTAATTTGCAAATTATCAACGAGAACTACGCCAAATTTAGCGACTAGAACCCATAAAATCGCCATTAATAGGTTAGCAGCAGGACCGGCTAGAGCGACAAGTGCCATATCGCGGCGAAAATTTTTGAGTTGATAGAAATCAACTGGTACAGGTTTCGCCCAGCCAAATACAAATTGTCCAGCAGTAATGAGTAATAAAACTATGGGCAATAAAATTGTGCCAATTGGGTCAATGTGTTTAATGGGATTTAATGTGATACGACCTAATCTATGTGCAGTATCATCTCCAAGTTTGAAGGCTACCCAACCATGAGCGGCTTCGTGTACTGTGATCGCAAATAGTACTGGTAATATCCAGATGGTGATTTGCTGTAATGTGCTTAATTGATCCATTATTTAGTTAATTAATGTTAATTTATCTAGTTTAAGTTAAGGGCAATCACAAGGGATTGCCCCTACAAACAAGGGGATTGCCCCTACGAAAAATCACGGTTTTTGTAGGGGCAATCCTTTATGGTTGCCCTTATTAACTAACGAGGAATAGTCATTTTGGGTTAAAAAATATCAATTGGGCCTTTTCCCTGCCGAAGAATTTGTGGCGGTTCGCTTATCATATCAATAACAGTCGTTGGTTCAAAGCCGCATTGTCCGCCGTCTATAATAACATCAACTTGTTTTTCTAGTAATTCTCTGATGATTTCTGGTTCACTTTCAGGTAATTCTTTGCCGGGCATGATTAGCGTAGTACTCATTATTGGTTCGCCCAAAGCTTTTAAAATAGCATGTGGAATTGCATGATCAGGTACGCGTAAACCAATGGTTTTACGTTTCGGATTTTGCAAACGGCGTGGTACTTCATGAGTGGCTTTGAGTATAAAGGTATAAGGGCCAGGGGTTTGCGCTTTCATGAGCCGAAATGCGCTATTATTGACTTTAGCATAGGTGGCAATTTCGGAAAGATCGCTACAAACTAAGGTAAAATTATGCTCCTTATCGGTTTGACGAATATTACTCATTCGCTGCATTGCAGTTTTATTACCAATTTGGCAGCCAAGTGCATAGCTGGAATCAGTTGGATATACCATTAATCCACCAGCTTTAATAATATCAACTATTTGATTAATAATACGTTTTTGCGGATTATCTGGGTGAATATTAAAATATTTACTCATTGTTTTTGCCTATTAAGACGTTTTCCAAAAATACCAGTTCCAATGCGTACTAATGTTGCACCTTCAGCTATAGCGGCTTCCATGTCATTAGTCATACCCATTGATAATGTATCAAGTTTTAAACCTGATGCTTGTAATTCTTGTAATGCAATACGCATCTGGCGAAAGGGAATACGTTGTTGTTCAAAACTTTGGCTAGGTGCTGGTAGTGTCATTAGTCCACGTAAGCGCAAGCGTGGTAGTTCAGCAATAGCTTGCGCTAGTGTGGCTAATTCATTTAAGTGAATACCTGATTTTTGGGCTTCTTCACTAATATTTACTTGAATACAAACATTTAAAGGCGGTAAATATTCAGGCCGTTGCTTATTCAAGCGTTGTGCATGTTTTAATTTACTAAGTGAGTGTAGCCAATCGAACTGTTCAGCAATTATTTTAGTTTTATTGCTTTGTAAAGGCCCGATGAAATGCCATTCCAGTGCTTTATTATCGCGTAAAGCTGCAATTTTTTGGATAGCTTCTTGTAGATAACTTTCACCAAAGCGAATTTGCCCATGTTCAATAGCGGTGACAATGTCCGTTATCGGACGAGTTTTACTAACAGCTAATAATTGTACACTTTCTGGAGAGCGATTGTATTGTCGTGCCGTATTTGCAATACGCTGTCTGATTGTTGTAAGGGCTTGGCTAATCATATTGTGGTTTAAATATTTTGGTATAAACCTCCGAGGTTTTAAAAACCTCGGAGGTTTTTTTTACTGCTTAGTATAAACCTCCGAGGTTTTAAAAACCTCGGAGGTTTTTTTTACTGCTTAGTATAAACCTCCGAGGTTTTTAAAAC
>JALWSU010000355.1 GCA_026993485.1 Thiotrichaceae bacterium
GGGAAATTTCATTTTGTTCTCCTTAAAATCACAGTTCAGACAAGAAAAAATACCCTACACGCTCCAGCACACTCTCTTATACACAAGGGCAACCACAAGGGATTGCCCCTACATCACTATTTGTAGGGGCAATCCCTTGTGGTTGCCCTGTGAGGCGTTTCAGGAGTAAACGCAATTAAATCAATTAGTTAAAAATTATGTATCAAGGAGTGCGCTCCAGCGTGGGAACAAGGGATAAAAATCTATATCACGCCATCCATTTTGGTCGCTGAATAACCACCTTAAACTGATTATTTTCTTTATCATTTATCAATTCAATCCGTTTCCAAGTACGCAAGGCTCGACGAATCCCAGTTCCCAAACCTCGATAAGGCAGTAAATGAATAGCATGAGAAATTAATACTGGATTACGCAGATTGGATACCCCAAAGCAAATATTTTCTATAGTTAGATTATTAGGCAAATGTCCCGGACTTGTAATTTCAATACGATTATCGAAGACAAAAACCATTATAGGTCTGGCAATGAAATAATCACGATGTATCAAGGCATTAACTATAAATTCTTCAAAAACTATTTTCGGTATTTCCAATTTACCCAGTGAATTTACACCTTGCCCTTGTTGCAACCGATGTAGGTTTCGGGTAATAAAAGCCAATGTTTGCTCAAAAACCGCTTTCATATTACCCATAATATCCTGACTATCAATATAATGTTCAATATCAATTTCATTACCGGGCCAAACAACTGCTTTAACTATAAACTGTGGTTTACGCAATTGTGGTTTTTTGCCAAATAATAGTAATCCAGTTAAATTCAGCTGTGTATTGCGAAACAGATTTAAATTTTCAAGTAAGCCTGCTAAAGGCAATCCAGATTCTTCTAAGCTTTCTTCATAGCGGCGTTCATAATAATCACGAAAAAATGGTAAATCCAAATCAGCTATAGAACTACCAAATACAGGTATTTCATCAGCATACACCAATCCTTCAGATTGAAACAAACGTTGTAATTCTTCCCTAGCTGTGACTTTACGTTTATCAGCTCCGCTTTTAACCCAAATAGCACCTTGATTATCCATATAAGGTTTACTAATACCAGCGGCTACTTCAATAATCATTACCAAGCCGCCATCAAGGCGAATATTTTCAGTAATTGGATTAATTGGTGGGCGTACAGACTGTGATGCTGCATTAGAAACAATTTGGTTTAAACGATTAATATCTATAGGTTTCAAACCTGCAAGGCTACCATCATCATTGACTCCCAATAAAATCAAACCACCAGCAGAATTAGAAAATGCCACCATTTCCGCAGCTAATTGATTGGGGCTGTTGATATTAGCCTTAAATTGGATTCTACTACTTTCACCACAATTAATTGTCTCAAGAAGTTCTGTTTTATCCATAGCTAAATAGTTTACTAGTTCCTACGTTCCAGCTTCACTGCCATTAAGTTAAGCCCTGAAAAGAGTACAGCGAATGTCAGACAACGAATAATCAGGCTTGAGTTTTTTGCAAGGCGAGAGTGTTTTTTTATTCGTTGTCATACATTCGTTGTACTCACCAACGCAATCTCTTATACACAAGGGCAACCACAAGGGATTGCCCCTACAGTTTGTAGGGGCAATCCCTTGTGGTTGCCCAGTGAGGTGTTTCAAAATTAAACGCAATGAAATCAATTATTTAAAAACTTATGTATAAAGGAGTGCGCTGGAGCGTGGGAACGAGGGGTAAACTAAATGATTTGGTTTTTATTCGTTGTACTCCATCCATTAATATCATGGTAGTAGAGACGTTGCATGCAACGTCTCTACTGCTCTCATGCAAGGTAAAAATCACCAAAAATCACAGTTCAGACAAAAAAAATCCCAAAATACCCCCAAATTTTGCAAGGCCACATCCGTAGTTCTTCTACGATAAACCCCCTTTGGCGCATCGCCATAAGGATAATTACCATCATAATTAACCAAATCAGGCGTAATAGTCTCCCCAAAGTAAAACGGCGTAGTCGTACCAGCACGACAAGCATATTCCCACTCTGCCTCAGTAGGTAAGCGATAATTTTTCCCCGTCAATTTGGACAACTTCTGACAAAATTCCACCGCATCATCCCATGAAACCCTTTCAACTGGGAGGTTGTCTCCTTTAAAATAAGATGGATTATTCCCCATAACCGCCTGCCATTGCGCCTGTGTAACTAGTACCCATATAAAAAGGGCTGATTGTTACCTTGTGTTGTTGTTCATCATCATCTCTATCTTTCTCAGATTTAGGCGAACCCATCGTGCCACCCGGAATAGACACCATATCCAAAGTTACACCGTAATTTTTCTGTGTAGTAGCTGGCTGTTTTGCGAGTAGAATTTGTAGTGATTTTTCCAAACCACCCTTTTTTTACAGTAACAACCTCAAATTCAAAGATTTTGTCTGAATCTGATTGCCACAATTCCTCATATTCACAATTAAATAACATCGGTAAACTACCACGCATTTGCCAACCTAAAAATTCCATATCATTATAACGAAACAACACCAGCACCATGTGAGGATTATTAGGCTTGACAGCTAAATTCACAGGTTGAATATCAACTAACACTTCCCAAGGGTTTTTTATTAACGCTTTTCGCATTTTTTCTGGAGTTAAAATCATCGCAGATGATAAAATTTCCTGCCCGATTGCCTTTTGTACAGGTTCTAAAAATTCCCGTATATTCCGCAAATCATCTATTTTTCGCTGACGAGTTTGGGTAATATCTTTAACAGATTCCAGATTTTGAGCATATAAAATCTTATCATTCAGTCGCTCAATTTTAGCTTCAATTCGTTGTAATATCTGATTATCCTCTTTTGGTGTTATAATTCCACTCACGTTTTGGTAAAAATCACGAACGGTATTTATTTATACCATCCATAACAGAAATAATAGTACCTAGCATTAGTTATTTACTCCTTTTTTGATAACTATAAAAACGTGTTAAGTCCTAAATAAAGTGCAAGGTAACCTTGCAACTCCAGTTCAAGGTAAGCTTGAACTCCGAATTAAATTTTTGAGCAATTTTAATATTATCATAACTGATACGCACCCAGCTTCAATCCGCCTCGCGGCTCAAGCCCTAGGCTATTGTTGATATAGACATGATGTTTTTGTTTGGTTTGTGGGTTTGGGATATTCTAGCTTAGCTGTGGTAGGACTTACAAGATGGGCAAACCTACGAGGTTTATAAAACCTCGTAGGAGTGCCAAATAATTTGCACCCATTGTCTGAACCTTGATTTTAAGGGATTAAAAGGATTTACAGGATTATTGGAGCTTAGAAGCGATTGATTAAACAATCCTGACAATCCTTATAATCCTTTGTAATCAAGGTTCAGACAATGGAAACTGTAAGATTGGTTTTATTTTGCGCTGGAACGTCAATGCCATAAAGCCTCACTGGGCAACCACAAGGGAGGGCAACCACAAGGGATTCCCCTACATCATGTAGGGGCAATCGGTTGCCCTTGTGTATAAGAGAGTGCGCTGGAGCGTGGGAACGAGAAAACTGTGATTTATTTGATTATTGGAGTCCAAAGTTTTAGCTTTGGCTGGTCGCACC
>JALWSU010000356.1 GCA_026993485.1 Thiotrichaceae bacterium
CTTATGTAATGTATAAATAAAGGAGTGCGCTGGAACGTGGGAACGAGAGTGCGTAACATCAGCTGATAATTGATAATTAACTAATAACTGATAATTTAAAAACATGGATTGGAATTTCAATTGGGATTTAGCAACAATTTTAGTTTTATTAACACTTGGTAGCGGATTAATTTGGCTCTTTGATAAATGGTTTTTGGCACCTCGTCGTGCTGCTGCTAAAGATAAACCAAAGCAAGTACCGTTAATGGTTGATTTAGCACGTTCTTTGTTTCCAGTTTTCTTGATTGTACTGTTACTGCGTTCTTTTTTGGTTGAACCATTTCGGATTCCATCTGGTTCTATGATGCCAACTTTATTGGTTGGAGATTTTATCTTAGTCAATAAATTTATTTATGGTATCCGTTTGCCAATGTTCAATAACAAGGTGATAGAAATAGGAGAACCGCAAAGAGGAGATGTTGTCGTTTTTCGTTATCCAGAAGATCCGTCAATTCCGTATATAAAACGGATAATTGCTTTACCTGGTGATCATTTAGAATATAATGATGCGAAAAAAATGTTGTATATTAATAATGAGCCAGTACCTCAACAATTTGTTAAAACTTATATAGGTGTTGGTGCTGGTAGTGGTATGACAGGCAGCGAACTGCGTAAAGAATATTTACCAGGTGCTACACATAATATTTTAATTATTCCTAATGGTGGACAACCAGCAGTATATAATCAATGGGTAGTTCCACCTAAACAATATGTTGTATTTGGCGATAATAGGGATAATAGTAGGGATAGTCGTTTTTGGGGTACAGTGCCTGAAGAAAATTTGATTGGTAAGGCATTTTTTATTTGGATGAACTGGGATTTAAAAAATGGTGGGATTAGTTGGGAAAGAATAGGAACACATATTCACTGAATCTTGACTTATTAAACAGGAGTGAAATCCATGAAATTTAACAACAACAAGCATCAACAACGTGGTATGGGGCTTATAAGTGGCTCAATTGCGTTATTTGTCCTGCTTTTTAGTGTGATGGTTTTCGTCAAATTGTTTCCTCTTTATATGGATAATATGATAGTTGACAAAGCCTTGGAGAAAGTCAAGAAAACTCCAAACGTCACAATGCGAAACGATAGGCAAATCTATAGAATTTTTATGTCCACTATGGATCAAGAACATGTTGATGTTTTTGAGGAATCAGAAGCTCAACAACATATTGATATTGTTAGATATGATGATGAAGGAATGGAAATCACGGTGAAGTATAAAAAAATAGTGCCACTAATCGCTAATGTTTCCTTTCTTCTTGAGTTTAAAAACACTATAAGTATAGACGCACCTTGAAGCAAAATTATACCCATTTAAATCAGGCATTAGCCTACAACTTTAAGCAAGAAAGTTATTTAATTACGGCATTAACACATCGTAGTGCTGGTACACCTAATAACGAACGCTTAGAGTTTTTAGGTGATGCCCTGCTAAGTTCTATTATTGCAGAGACGCTTTTTAAGCGTTTTCCTAATGCCACTGAGGGGGAATTGACACGTTGTCGTGCGAATTTGGTGAAACGCGATACGCTGGTAAAAATTGCTCAACAGATTGAATTAGGTAAATATTTACGACTGGGTGGTGGCGAATTAAAAACTGGCGGCGAACAACGTGCCTCTATTTTGGCTGATGCTGTAGAAGCGATTATTGGTGCGATTTATCTGGATAGTAGTATGAGTACTTGCAAATCAGTGATTTTACGATTGTGGCAAAAACCTTTGAGGAGTTTGTCAATACGGAAAATCAAAGATCCTAAAACCCGTTTGCAAGAATATTTACAAGCAAAACAGCACGCACTTCCAACTTATCGGGTATTAGCAATTAGTGGTACTCCCCATGCACAGCAGTTTGAGGTGGAATGTGTTGTTACGATTTTACCAGAGCCGACTTATGGGCGTGGGGAAAATCGTCGTCGTGCTGAACAATCATCAGCAGCAAAAGCTTTGAGTTTATTAAATGTTGAATGAAGGATACTGTGGCTATGTTGCCATTATAGGTCGCCCAAATGTGGGTAAATCAACTTTGCTTAATCACCTTTTGGGGCAAAAATTGAGCATTACTTCGCGTAAACCGCAAACTACTCGTCATCGGCTTTTGGGTATTAAAACTGTGGGCAATACCCAAACTATTTATGTGGATACGCCAGGGTTGCATCAGCGTAAATCTAATGCAATAAATCGTTACCTGAATCGTGCGGCAACGAATAGTATGGATGGAGTCGATGTTATTGTCTGGCTCGTAGAGGCATTGGTGTGGACTGAAGAAGATAGTTTGGTACTTTCAGCTTTGTTACAAGCTACAGTTCCAGTGATTTTAGCTGTCAATAAGGTTGATAAAGTTCATGATAAGAATAATTTGTTACCTTATTTACGTAAGTTGGCAAGTAAACGTGATTTTGCCGAAATCTTTTGCATTTCGGCCCTAAAGGGGCAAAATTTGCTAGAAATGGAAGCTAAAATCACTAAGCTATTGCCGATTGGCATTGCTATTTTTCCAGAAGATCAAATCACAGATCGTAGTGAACGGTTTTTAGCGGCTGAAATCATACGTGAAAAATTAATGCGTCGTTTGGCTGCGGAATTACCCTATCAATTAACAGTACAAATTGAGCATTTTTCCAGTGATAAAAATTTGACTCATATACATGCTCTTATTTGGGTAGAGCGTCAAAGTCAGAAAGCTATTGTGATTGGTCAAAAAGGCAAGGTGCTTAAATTTGTAGGAGAGGATGCCCGCAAAGATATAGAAATGATGCTAGGCTGCAAAGTCTTTTTACAATTATGGGTTAAAGTGAAACAAGGCTGGTGTGATGATGAACGGTGTTTGCGACAATTAGGATATTCTGAGTAGAGATAAGGCATAGCCTTGTCTCTACCTTGGGCTATTTATTTTTTGTTGCTTTTTCTAGTGCTTGTTGAGGTTTTTTTAGAAACTTTTGGTGTTGACACAATGATCTTGCCCTGATTTTTATCAATAATTTTTTTGCCTATTCCATAAACCTTATCTAAATCAGCAATTGATTTAAATGGACCATGCTTTTGACGATATTTAACAATAGCGGCAGCTTTTTTTGGGCCTATACCCTTTAAGACTTGTGCCAAGGTTTGGGCATTAGCTGTATTTATATCTACCTTTTGTAGATCAGCAGCATGAGCATAGGTGATTGGTAAAAGCATCATACTCAACAAAAACCAAAAGATGGAAAACTTACGGAAAAACATAATTAACACTCCTAGCTAGTTTACAGAGAAAAATCAATAAACTTGTCCGGAAATAAGAATTTTCTATTTAACTTGGAGTCCAAAGCTTTAGCTTTCTTTGGATCGCCCAAAGCTAAAGCTTTGGACTCCAACTATGAAAAATCTGGACAACTATAATATTAATTATTAGCTAAAAAAATATCAATAAAAAAAATATTTTTTTCTAAAAAATTGTATTTTTACTCTTGACATTCTGATTAAATCTCTTCATAATGCACTGCTCTAATTTGGAGGGATGCCCGAGCGGTTAAAGGGGGCAGACTGTAAATCTGTTGGCTATGCCTACGGT
>JALWSU010000357.1 GCA_026993485.1 Thiotrichaceae bacterium
AGATTGATTTATAACAATGGCATTGGCGACAAACCTCCGAGGTTTTCAAAACCTCGGAGGTTTAGTTTAGATTGATTTATAACAATGGCATTGGCGACAAACCTCCGAGGTTTTCAAAACCTCGGAGGTTTAGATTGATTTATAACAATGGCAAAATAATTTTTTCCACTTTTTGTTCAGATATTTCGCCAATTTGCTCTAAAATAATTTGACCCTTACGATTAATAATGACCGTAAATGGTAATCCTGCCATTTTGTTGCCCAAACTAATGGCAAGATCAATAGCTTCTTGATCTCCTAATAAAATCTGGTAGTTCATGCCCATTTTCTTCACAAATTCTTGAACCGCTTTCGGATTATCAATGGCAATTCCGATAAATTGTAATCCTTGCTTGCCATATTGTTTCTGTAATTTGATAAAGCCCGGAATTTCTCTGATACAAGGAGGACACCAAGTCGCCCAAAAATTGAGTATAACTACTTTTTTTCCTAACCATTCGGATTGATTATGGATTTTTCCCTGCAAGTCGGGTAGTGTGAACTCAAGACTTGATTTTTGCGGTCCTGAGTCGCAGCTAGTTAGGCTGAATATGAGAAATACTATCAAAAAAATGTTTTTCATTATTGAAGCACCTGTTTTAAATGTTGACGAAATTCTTCTGCGGGCATAAATCCAACTATACGCTTATCTGGTTGTTCTTTACCCTTGCGATCAAAAAATAATACCATTGGGGGGCCAAAAATTTGAAAGCGTTTATTTAAAGCTTTGTCTTGTTCATCATTGGCGGTAACATCGGCTCGTAGTACAATGAAATTCTTGAGCAGAGTTTGGACTCCAGCATCGGCAAATGTAAAACTGTCCATTTCTTTACAAGATACACACCATTCGGCGGAGAAATCTAGCATAACAGGTTTATTTGCTGCCTTAGCTGCCGCCAGTTCACGTTCTAAGCCCTTAATGCCTTTAATGGGTTTAAATTGTTGTGATTCTGAACTTTGATTTTGAGTAGTTTGCACTGGTTGGGTTTTCGGTAGTGGCTTATATAAAGGTTGTAATGGGTTCAGATTGCCGCTTGCAGCTCCAATTATAAGTAAAATGCCATAGATAAAAAAGATTACCCCTAAGCCTTTCCAGAATTTATGCCAGCCTGAAATTCCAACGGGAAGATTATCTAATACGCCCAGATAAACAGCAGAGATAATTAGTAAACTTGCCCATAATAGCATTGTTGCTTGAATGGGAATAATGCGTTGCAGCATCCAAATGGCGACTGCTAGTAACATGACACCAAAGACATTTTTAACGCTTTCCATCCAATTACCCGCCTTTGGTAGCCAATGCCCTGCTGACATGCCGACAATAATTAAAGGCACTCCCATACCCATACCCATACTAAATAGGGCTAATCCACCTAGTAGCGCGTCGCCAGTTTGACTAATATAAATCAGTGCGCCTAATAAGGGTGCGGCAACGCAAGGGCCTACAATTAATGCTGATAACATGCCCATGATGGCAACACCAATTAGCGTGCCACCTTGTTGACGATGACTAATTGTAGCTAGTTTAGTTTGTAAACTGCTGGGTAATTCTAATTTATAAAAACCAAACATGGAAAAAGATAAGAGAACAAATATTAAGGAAAAACTAACCAAAACCGAAGGAGTTTGGAAAGCAGCGGATAAATTTTCACCGAGCAAAGCTGTCAATGCTCCAACAATGGCATAAGTCAGTGCCATTGCAACTACATATGTCAATGAAATCCAAAAAGCCTTATAAGTTGTTACCTCTTTGCCTTGCCCAACAATAATACTGGATAAAATCGGAATCATCGGAAAAATGCAAGGAGTTAAAGATAATAAAAAACCTAAACCGAAAAAAATTAGAATGGTGTAAAATACATTTGCACTAGCAAGCAGTTTAGCTAGCCTATCTTGCTCAGATAGGTTAGAATTAGCATTAAGCTCAGTATTAACCTTGTTTAATTTTAAAACTTTGGTTGTTGGCGGATAGCATAAACCTGCGAATGCACAGCCTTGATAGCTTACGCTTAGCGTAACAGAATTTAATTCCTTGTTTTTTATAGGAACTATTATTTCAAGCAATGGCTGTTGGTAAATTTGGACATTACCAAAAACGGGATCTTTTTTAAGGAGACTTGGCGGGAATTGCGGTGTAGCTAATTCGCCACCATCTTTCAAGGAAAAGATAAATTTATTTTTATATAAATAATAACCTTTAGCTATTTGCCACGTTAAAATTAAATCTGAAGACTCAGTAAATTTTGCTGATTTCAATCTAAAGGCTTCATCAGCTTTTAGAAATTTATGAGTTTTTGAGCCAAGCTTATCAGGGGTAGGCAGCAAAGGGGGTAAATCTACCGTTTTAGTAATAGCTGGATAACACAAACGGTTTTCGGCACAACCTTGATAAGTGATTTCTAGCGTCGAAGCGTCGCCAATTGGGAGTTCTTGAAGGGGTAATTTAATCTCAAGTGTGCCTTTATAAACTTCACTTTGCCCTGATTTGAAATCGTCTTTGATTATTGTTGTTGGTGGCGGTAATTGTATATCACTAAGTTGCCCATGCTCTTTAAGCACAAATTTAAATTTATCGCGGTATAAGTAATAACCCTCTGGCATTTTCCAATGAAGCAGCAATAGGCGGTTGGTGGGGGAGGTTGCTTCGATTTGACTTGAAAATGCAAAAGCAACATCAGCTGGGAGAATTTTTAACCCCCCTAAGCCATTATTTTCTGTGGAGAAAAAACTATCAGCTATAACATTGCAATTCCATGTTACTATTAAAAATAGTAATATAGTAATTATTTTCTTTTGATTCATTAAAAAAAATCTCCAAATTTTTTGGAATTCAAAGCTAAAGCTTTGGACTCCAAGTAAGTTCCAAACTTTAACAGTCTGTTTTTATTAAAAAACTTAAAAAATTCTGCTGTATGTAAGTGCCTAAGTCCTATAAAATTTGATTTATTATCTCACAATTGTATTATTTTATTAAAATGAGCTTATTTCAACGTCTACTACTGGCATTCATTCTCATCCCGATTTTAGAAATCTACTTACTAATCAAGGTGGGTAGTATCATTGGAGGGTTGACAACGATTTTACTGGTTATTTTAACCGCAATTATAGGTACATCTTTATTGCATTCCCAAGGTATAGCCACATTGCAAAAAGTGCAAACTACCCTACAACAGGGAGAAATGCCAACTGAAGCTTTATTGGAGGGTATTTTTATAATACTAGGCGGGGTATTATTATTGACTCCAGGATTTGTTACCGATACAGTAGGATTTATTTGCTTAATCCCAATCTTGCGACGATATTTAGTCTATTGGTTGCGTGAGCATATTCAGCTAACATCTACCTCATTTTCTCAATCGTCACCAAGGCGCCCTTTTACAATAGAAGGAGATTATCGGCGTGATGATTAATGATTAATCGCATAATTAAGGGATAATTAGAGTTTTACTCTCGTTCCCACGCTGGAGCGCAGGGCAACCACAAGGGATTGCCCCTACACAAGGGCAACCACAAGGGATTGCCCCTACATCATTGTTTGTAGGGGCACTCC
>JALWSU010000358.1 GCA_026993485.1 Thiotrichaceae bacterium
TAATGCCTTCAAACCTCCGGGGAAAACCATACCTCGGAGGTTATAAAACTAACGACCTCCGAGGTAATGCCTTTAAACCTCCAAGGAAAACCATACCTCGGAGGTTATAAAACTAACGACCTCCGAGGTATGGTTTTCCTCGGAGGTCTGATGGGGGGTTTGCTTGAAACTGATGACTTAAAGCGTGCCAATTTTAATACCAAAAAAGCGAACTATTTAACAACAAAATTCAAACTCGCCCAAAAAGTAGCAGAATATGAGAACTGGAATTTACAAAATTTAACTGACTATCAAGAATGGCTTGCTCAGCAGGCGGTTAAAACTTGGAGAGTAAATTAATTAACTCCAAGTTAAAAATTAAAAGATAAAATTCATTAACGTGCTTGTCGAGCCTGTTCTTCTGCTTGTTCTAAACTGATATGGCGCACATCTTTACCTTTCACAAAATAAATCAAATATTCACAAATATTGCGTGAATGCGCCGCTACTCGTTCTAAAGCCCGAGTTGACCACATAATATTTAAAATTATTGGTATATTGCGTGGGTCTTCCATCATATAAGTCATCAATTGACGACCAATTGTGTCACATTCTTGATCAACTTTAGATTCTTGGTGCATAACTTGTAATGCCGTTTCAATATCAAGACGGGCAAAAGCATCTAAACTATTATGTAACATAGTTTGCACTTGTTCACCAAGATGTCTAATGGCGAAAAAATATTTACCACCTTTATCACTTGGTATTTTTAAAGCCATTTGTGCGATACGTTCAGCTTGATCACCTATTCTTTCCAAATCAGGAATCGTTTTTACCACTGCCATTACTAGACGTAAATCACTAGCAGTAGGCTGGCGGAGAGCCAAAATTCTTGTACTTTCATCATCAATCTCAACTTCCAAAGCATTGATTTTATAATCATTAGAATATACTTCTCTAGCTAGTTCATCATTAAGATTGATTAAAGCAGTAATAGCCTTAGTTAATTGCTCTTCAACTAATCCGCCCATTTTCAGGACTTGATTGCGTAATTCGCGTAATTCTTTATTAAATTTTGCCGAAATATGCTGTTCTATAAGGGCTTCTTGCATTTTTATTAACTACCCATAGCGACCAGTAATATAGTCTTCAGTTTGTTTTTTGGAGGGATTGGTAAATAAGGTACTGGTTTCACCAAATTCAATTAGCTCACCTAAATACATAAAAGCAGTATAATCAGAAACACGCGCTGCTTGTTGCATATTATGAGTAACAATAATGATTGTATAATCCGATTTTAATTCGTTAATTAATTCTTCAATTTTAAGCGTCGAAATTGGATCAAGTGCAGATGCAGGTTCATCTAACAATAAGACTTCTGGTTCAATGGCAATCGCTCTAGCAATAACAAGCCGTTGCTGTTGTCCGCCTGATAAACCCAAGGCATTATCACGCAAACGATCTTTAACTTCATCCCATAATGCCGCACCCTTAAGAGATTTTTCTACGACTTCATCTAGTATGCGACGATTTTTAATACCTTGTATGCGTAAACCATAAGCGACATTTTCATAAATGGACTTTGGAAATGGATTTGGCTTTTGAAATACCATTCCAACTCGTCGTCGTAAATCTGCCACATTTACGGAATTATCAAAGATATTCTGACCATCTAATAATATTTCACCTTGAATTTTAACACTATCTACTAAATCATTCATACGATTAAAGCAACGTAATAGTGTTGATTTGCCACAACCACTAGGCCCAATATAGGCAGTGACGCGCTTTTCTGGGATTCGCATATCAATATTTTTTAAAGCTTGCTTATCACCATAAGACAAATTTAAGTTTTTAACTTCAAGACAGATTTTTTCATTCTCAAGAATGAGCGCGGATTCTCTTTGAGCTATAGAGTTTATATTAATACTTTTTGTCATAATAAATATTAGGCTACAACCAATTTATGACAATTATATGACATAACATTTACATCATTTTGGAATTGTTTTTAACTTATTCTTCTTTTTCTGCTTTTTCGCTTCAAACATACGAGAATCAGCGATCTTGATCAATTCTTCCGGCAAAATCTGATCTCCAGCCTTAAATTCAGAACAACCAAAACTAAAATCAATTGCTAAGTCGCAGATTTTTTTATGATTCAAGTGATTACGTATTTTTTCCATGAGAATACAAGAGTCTTTTATTCCCGAGTTTCTAAAAATTACTAAAAATTCATCACCTCCCATACGAAAAATATAATCTGAAGCGCGAATAGTATTTTTGATATAATTCACAACGGTATTGATTAAATTATCACCTTGATCATGACCATAATTGTCATTGATGGTTTTTAAATTATCGACATCAATGTAACAAATACTAAATAATGATTTTTCTCGGTTTGCAGCATGAATTTGTTTTGATAAGATTTCATAAGCAAATCTTCGATTAAAAGCACCAGTCATTTCGTCTGTTACTGCAATTTGTTCTAATTGTTTTATCGCATGTTGTAAACGTATATGGACATTGATTCGAGCAAGTACTTCTTCTTGTATAAATGGTTTGGTTACATAATCAACCCCACCAACCTGAAAGGCTTCTAATTTGCTTTGGGTATCAGATAAACCAGTTAAAAATATAACTGGGATATTCATTGTGCGATCTTGCGTTTTCAAATATTGGCAAAGTTCGATTCCATTCATTTTGGGCATTACAATATCCAATAAAATCAAATCAGGGATTTCAGTTTGTAGAAAATCCAGTGCTTCATTAGCATTTTTAGCTAAAGCAAGTTGGTATCCAGTATACTTAAGGAATTTTTCTAAGATTTTAAGTTCTACCTTGCTATCATCCACGATTAAAATCAGTGACTCAGTGTTTGTCATGTTTTTTTTACCATTAAGTTAGCATCATGCCTTGATATAATTTTTTATATTGTACATGTATATAATATCCTAATCAATTAGGCGTTATTTTATTTTAATTCAAAAATCATGCCAAACTTTTAATACCATTATAGATAACATTAAAATTACTATGGAAATTTACAAAGAATTTAATATTGAAGCAGCACATCGTTTACCAAATGTGCCAACCAATCATAAATGCAATCGTTTACACGGGCATTCTTTTCACGTTACGATTCATGCTTGTGGCGAAATAGGGGTAGAAACTGGCTGGGTTATAGATTTTGCCGACATAAAAAAAGCTTTTGCGCCATTGTATGAGCAGTTAGATCATCATTATCTGAATGAAATTAAGGGATTAGAAAATCCAACCAGTGAAAATTTAGCACGTTGGATTTGGCAACGTTTAAAACCGAGATTACCTCATTTGTGTAAAATTACTATCAAAGAAACTTGTACCAGTGGTTGTATTTATCGAGGTTAATAATTGGAGTCCAAAGCTTTAGCTTTGGTACTCCAACTTATTGATTTTCTTGTTTATATCTTACACATGTCATAGGCATTGCATACCCTGCTCCCTTAAACAAGGCTACTTTATCTTGAGTATCAATTACAATTAAAAAATCAGCGTTCATGTCATCTGAATCTGAAGTTGAACTAGAAAAACGCAATTTTTTTCCAATAACAATTATATAATTGT
>JALWSU010000359.1 GCA_026993485.1 Thiotrichaceae bacterium
TGGTTAGAACCGATTCATTAAACAATCCTTACAATCCTTATAATCCTTTATAATCAAGGTTCAGACAATGGAAACCATAAGATTGGTTTTATTTTGCAACACCTCTAATAGGAGAAAAAATAAATAATACTTATTATAAAAATAAAGCGTTTTATAAGAACTTGAATCAAAAAATACTATAATGCTAATATGCCACACATTAACAACTAATTAAGGTTAATTTTTCATGAAAGCTCGTATTAAATGGCTAGAAAATGCTTGCCTGATAGGGAAAGCAGATAGTGGTCATGGTATAGTAATAGACGGCGCCGCAGAAATTGGTGGGCGTAATTTAGGTGTCCGCCCTATGGAAATGATATTAATGGGTTTAGGCGGTTGCAGCGCAATGGACGTCTTAAGCATCCTTAAAAAACAACGACAAGCACTCACAGACTGTGTAATCGAAATCGAAGCACAACGTCGAGACGAACTACCCAAAGTTTTTACCCAAATCCATCTACATTTTATAATTACTGGACATGATTTAAAAGAAAATTATGTTAAACGCGCTGTTGATTTAGCCACTGAAAAATATTGCTCAGTCTCTGCCATGCTAGAAACAACTGTTAAAATCACTCATGATTATGAAATTGTTTTGATCTAAATAAACATAAACCTAGCTGTGACATTATAATATTTTAGAAATTATATAGTTAAGATAAAAATAACTAAATTTAGCATTTTTGCTCTTGACAATATATTTAAAAATATTCATAATTACGCACCTGAATAAATGGCTATGTAGCTCAGCTGGTTAGAGCGCGGCATTCATAATGCTGAGGTCGGTGGTTCAAGTCCACTCATAGCTATTATTTTTAGATTACCCATCTTCATAATTTTTCCTCAGCCAAAATTGCTTTTTCAACGGCTTCTATCCGTGCTTGACACTGCTTATAAGCTTCATTAGCTTCATTGATAAGATCAACCAATTGATCAATATCAGGTTCATTACTCTCACGCAATGCCTCAGCAATTTGTTTAAGTTTTTGATAATTTTTTAGATAAGACTCGGACTCAGTTGGCTTAGTTGGCTCAGAACTCATGATTTTCCCCTTATTCCCCTTATTCCCCTTGCCTTTGGATAAAAAATCCAACCATCTTTAAATTCAATTTTTAAAACTTGCTCTTTCTCAGCCGCAATTTTGCTAGTAATCAGTTGATTTTTAGCATTTCTAACAATGGCATAACCACGATTGAGAATATTTTTCGGATCGCCTAATAAAATTTGTTCCATTAAGGACTTAATTTGACGACTAGCTTGCTCCAAATGGTTTTGGCTACTATTTTCAATCGTCTGCATTAAAAATGCCAAAGCTTGTTTTTGCGCCCCTAAATATCTAATACTTTGCTCATGAATATTGACATTAAGTCGCTCCGTTTCCGCCCTCGCCCGATTCAGAATCTCACCCACTGCACTAGTAATAATTTGCCAATTTTGCCTTGCTTGACGTGCATTTTGAATAATTGTACTTGCAATATGAGAAATAACTAAACTCGGCGTATGACAAGCATAATTAGCAACTTCATCTAATAAAGTTTGATCTCTTTCATGCCCAATACCAACAATAACAGGCAGTTGTGCTGTACATAAAGCTTTAACAATCTCATATTCATTCAACTGAAACAGATCAGCTTTTGCACCACCACCACGAATCATTACCAAAGCATCAAATTTAAATTTATCCTTATTATTATCTTGTTTAACCAGTTCAATAGCAGCAGGGATTTCAATCTCCGCATTCTTGCCCTGAAAACTAGCTTTATAATAATAAAATTCACACAAACCAAGCCTTGCTAAAATATCCGCCTGACTTTTAAAATCCCCCAAACCCGCTGCCTGTGGTGGCGCAATTACAGCCACTTTGCAAAATTCACTTGGATGAGCCAGAATTTTATTCTGATTATAAACACCCTCATTTTTCAAACGAAGCCGAATCCGATTTAATTTCGCCTCCATTTCGCCCAAGGTGAAATTTGGATCAATATCCAAAACCTCAAGCGACAAGCCATAACGTATATGAAACGCAACCCGCACCTCCAATAAGGCTTTAATACCAGCTTTAAAAGCCATCCCAGTTTGCTCTTGAAAACGCTCAAGCAAGCCAGCCGCTCGATGATTCCAAAGCGTAGCACGTACTTTAGCAATCTCCTTACCATTACTATCATGATCAGCTAATTCCAGATAAACATGTACATTAGCAAATACACTCACCAGCTCAGCGCGTACCCAATAACGCCTATTATGTTCATTAATAATGGTTTTTTGAACCTTTAACAATAAATCATTCAGGCTCAAACTGTCATCAGGAGAATCCGAATCTGAATTATTGGTTTTGGGCAACCATTTAGCAAAAGGCGCAATTTCAAGTTCAGGCGGAATAAACCATTTTTTTTCTGCCCAATCAAATTTAGCCCCCAATTTTTTAACTTCATCCTTTTCAGAATAGGGGCAATCTAAAAAAATCGGTGTTTTATTAGGAGTAGTCATGATTAATAATGAATTATATAGGAATAGCGGCAATTTATTCTGGTTGCCCGTCATAATGACAGATTTAACGGCAAAATAAAATCCCTGATATTTGTTATCTTACTTAGCATGAACAACCCAGCTATTTCGAATAAGTAGTATTTAAGCATAACAACGTTGTTTTGGGAATGAGGAACGATTTTCCGAAACAGCTAAACTAGGAGTAAGTCTGACTTAAAGAAAAGCTCTAAGCCAGATCAAGTCAAATAACTACAAGGATGTTATATAAGCAGGGATAAAATCAAAAGCAAAAAGCAACAATTTTGACTTATCCTTATTTATATAACTGATGTTACGCACTCTAGTTCAAAAGGGGCAACCGATTGCCCCTACATGAGAATACGGTTTGTAGGGGCAATCCCTTGTGGTTGCCCTAGTTTCTGAAATGGAGTGCGTAACATCAGTAAGTAATATTTAAGCATAACAACGTTGTTTCGAAAATGAGGAACGATTTTCCGAAACAGCTAAACTAGGAGTAAGTCTGACTTAAAGAAAAGCTCTAAACCAGATCAAGTCAAATAACTACAAAGATGTTATATAAGCAGGGATAAAATCAAAAGCAAAAAGCAACAATTTTGACTTATCCTTATTTATATAACATCCTTGTAGTTAATTAAAGCTTTTAACTTTCGAGGTGATTCAGTCAGATTCAAAGTAATCACGGCAAAAAACCTGACAGGTTTTAAAAACCTGTCAGGTTTAGCTTAACAATTTTCCAAAATTCTTACCCACCAATCCTTAACCTGTTGCCGCTGTTCAAGAAACAGTTCATTATCCACTAATGCCCGCTGATTTTGTAAAGCTAAACGGTGAGTTTCAGCACGATAGGCTTTATAAGCTTCACCCAATTGCGTGCAAGCTAATTCCTCAAATAATTTTGCCTGTCCAAATCTACTTAGTAATGGCAACATACCTGTGGTTTCCAACAACTGCGGATAATCAGCAGCCCAACGTAATACCCCATATTGAATCATAAATTCAATATCGGTAATCCCGCCATCTCCTTGTTTTAAATCAAAAATATCTCCTTTACTTTGATCCAAATTGTCACGCATTTTCTGCCGCATTTCGCAAACATCTTGTTTTAATTGCTTAACATCACGCCTACGACTCAAAATTTCTCGACGAATTGTTTCAAATTGTGCAACAGTATTTTGAGTACCCGCAACAGCTCGCGCACGAACCAAAGCTTGATGTTCCCATGTCCAAGCATTTTGTTCTTGATAAACCTTAAAAGCCTCAAAAGACGAAACTAATTGTCCCGAACTACCTCCTGGGCGTAAACGCGAATCAACTTCATATAAAATCCCTGCTGGAGTATTAGTCGTCAAAATATGAATAACCCGTTGTGCAAGTCTCAGAAAAAATACCTGATTATCTATTGACTTTTGCCCATCAGTATAAGCACCACTACCTGAACCATCATACAAAAATACAATATCTAAATCCGAACTATAACTAAGTTCTATCCCTCCAGCTTTACCATAAGCAACTATACAAAGCTCCGCAGTACGCTGTTCACCCAAACAACGCGGCTGCCCATGTTTTTTTACCAAATACTTTAAAGCTATCTTTAAAGCTTGTCGTATTAAACTATCAGCCAAAGCGGCTAAATAATCACTAGCAATTGGAGCAGTTAAATTACCTGATAACTCTGCCGCTGCAATATGTAGCACATTTGCTCGCTTAAACTGACGCAAAATATTCATTTGCATATCTAAATCATCAATTGGTACATGCGATAATTGCGCTTGTAAAGCATTCTCTAATTCGGCTGGTTTTAAAGGATCATATAAACTGCGAGAATCAAGTAATTCATCCAATAACAACGGATAACGGGTAATTTGTTCAGCAATCCAAGCACTTTCCCCACACAAATAAACCCATTGTTTTAGTACTTGGGGACGTTCCACTAATAAACTCAAATAAACGCTACGCCGAGCGATTGATTCAATTAAATTTAAAGTACGCAACAAAGCCCTATCTGGAAACCTCTGTTTAATAGCAATTGAAATAGCTAAAGGAACTAAACTATCTAACTTTTCTCGTCCACTTTGTGACAACTTTTGAATCGTGCGAGATGCCAAGAATTGTCGTAACTGTCTAGCAATTTCAGAAGAATCTTCAAAATATGGCTTCAATAAATTTTCCGCATCTTGCAAACCACCCATCCAAAGCGTTTGCCAATTGCTTGACTGAATAAATGCCGCCGGTTGTGGCGCAATAACTAATTCATATTCACGATGTACAGCCTGTTGATATTGAAGCAATTTCGCCAAAAACTGATTCCAATCAGAACAACCCATACTATAAGCTAAACGAGCTTGATTAACTGCATTCTTAGGTAAAGTTTGCGTCTGTTTATCATCAATAGCTTGCAAATGATTTTCACTCAAGCGTAAAAAGCGATAAGCTTCGCGTAAACAACTAACAGTTTCGCTAGAAAGAACCTGATATTTTTCCAATTGCGCCAAAGTCGTAAATAAATGCCTTTGCTGTAAAGCTGGTTGCTGCCCACCGCGTATTAATTGAAAAACTTGACAAATAAATTCAATCTCACGAATCCCACCCTTACCAAGTTTAAGATTATTATTCAAACTCTTACGACTAGTTTCACTATCAATCATAGCCTTCATCTTACGTAAAGCTTCAAAAGCGTTAAAATCCAAATAACGACGATACACAAAAGGGCGCAAGCTTTCTAATAAAGACTCACCAGCAACAACATCTCCAGCCGCCACCCGCACTTTAACTAAAGCATAACGCTCCCAATCGCGAGCATGAGCTTCATAATAATCTTCCATAGCAGCAAAACTCATAGCCAAAGGCGCACCCTCACCAAAAGGTCTCAAACGCATATCTACCCTATAAACAAAGCCTTGCGCTGTATTTTCAGTTAAAACTTGTATCAACTGCTGCCCTAATCGAATGAAAAACTCTTGATTACTACGACTACGCTTGACTCCTTGAGTTTCCCCCTCAGAGGGATAAGCAAAAATCAAATCAATATCAGAAGAAAAATTCAGCTCCTGCCCCCCAAGCTTACCCAATGCCAATACAACCAAAGATTGTGGACTACCATCAGAATAACATGGCCTACCAAACTTAATTACTAAACGTTGATACAGCCAAGTTAGGCTAACATCTATAACAGTATCAGCTAAATCAGATAAAGACTTTAAAGTTTCCTCTAAACTAGCCCAACCAGCCAAATCGCGCCATGCAATCCGCACCATTTCCCGCCGACGAAATAAACGCAAAACTTGCATCAAAGCAATTTCATCTTCATTACCTAAATTAATTACTTCCTGTTTTAAAGAATCTTTATAATGATTCAAACTAGGAGCATTAAATAAATCGCCAGTATCAACTAAATCTTTTAACAAATCTGGCGAATGCACACAATTTTGAGCCACAAACCTGCTACAAGCCCAAACTTTAGGCAAACTATCAATAATAACTGGATTAGTATTATTAGATTGATAATCTAGCAACAAGCGGCTAACTTCAGATTGTAATAACGTTGGGAGACTTAATATTTTTTTCTTCATTAGGTTAATTATTAATAATTTTTAGAATTTCCGCATCAGTGCCTAAACCTGCCAGATTTTTAAAACCTCGGAGGTCTGATTTTCAACTTAGCTGTCATTATTTGTTCTCCTGATTGACTGAATCGGGGATAATATATCATCTTCATAAAAAATTAAAAAAAATTGATTTTTTTACAAATCATCTAATGGACTAACTATACTCCACACCTTCACAATTTGAACTTTCGTTGTTTCGGGAAAGGGCGAATTTCCCGAAACCAAGCAACAGATAAATTAGGCAAAATATGAGTTTGATAAATATTTTCACCTTTTTGGGATAATTCTGACATGTTAATCACCTTATTCATTTTTATTAAATCACCTTAGAAAATCGTTGCTCCTTATTCTCGCGTAAATAAGCATCAAAAGTCATACAAATATTACGCACCAACAACTTACAGGCAAAATATCAATCCGTTGATTATTAGACTTGTCCGTAAATAAAAAAAACGATGTTTTTCAAGGTTGGAGTAGAGACAAGGCATGCCCCGTCTCTACCTTGTTTTTCGTTCAAGGTTACCTTGAACGAAAAGTAGGTTGGGGCTGTTGTATTGTCTGAACTGTGATTTATTTGATTAACTGATGAACTATGATTAAAAATAAATCAAAATTGGAGTGCAAGGTTAACTGGCACTCGTGCAAAGTAATTGATTTTACTGTATATATTTATATATTTACTTTTTCTTTTCTAAATTTTTAATGTATTTCTTCACCCATTTGTACCGCTGCGAATCTTTTTTCAGCAAATGTGCCATCATTTTTCGGCGTTTGACATTATTAGCTCGTTTTATAACGCGCTTAATTTCAGCATCTTGATCTCTAGGTAATGCACCACGTTTAATCGCCTTTTCAAACCACATATCCCCTTTTTCATAGTCACCTCTTTCATAACATAAAGCACCCATCAGCGTGTAAGGGTGATGACTATTAGGGAAATATTTAATCGCTTGTAAGGCACAATTTTCAGCTTTATCCAATTTATACATATCTCTGAAAGCCCCGCCTCTTGTCGTTAATAAAGCTGACTTCAGCTTGTTATTTTTAATTTTGTCAATCTTCAAATTTTCGGTCAGTTTTAATGCCCGTTCAGCTTGAACTGCACTACGCCAATGACTGCTGGCACTGGCTAAATTCCATTTATTTCCAGTACGCTTATGCTCCTGTTCATAAAAAATAGCTTCTATTTTGTGGTAAGTGGTAAAAATCTTATTTTCACGTTCTAACAAATTCTCACTATCTAGCCAAGCAAATTCTTCAGGTTCTAATCGCTTTCCCTGATCCAGTTTTTTCAAAATCTCGTATAACTGCTTAGAATTAGAATAAGAATAAGATATACCTGAATAGCCGCTCCTAAAAACTTTATACTTGGATTTTAGAGTTGAAAAATGCTTTTTTTTGGCAAGAATAATGATTTCTTCACGTCCATTCTGTTTCAACCATTCAATATCAGCCTTACTTAACGGATGTCCTGATTCAAGCTGAGACTTTAAACTCGCAGCGTATCGGTCAATAGCACAGCTAATCGTCTTAGTCAGCTTGCGCTTTTTTAAGAAGTTAATATCCGACTCACTTAGCTTTTTCCAGGCATATATTTGTTTGAGAACCTTGTATAAATGAGAAGATAGAGAAGAGTCCTCACATTCCGTAGCTTTATATAGCCTTTTCAGTTCAGCAAAATGTCGCTTTTCTTCAATTTCTGTAACAAGAGCAAACGTTTCAGTCAGATCATCGTGTTGTTTCAACCAGTCAAGTTCTGACTGACTTAATGGCTTATCAGCATCAAGGTTTAGCAATATTTGATAAAGTGGGCTAGATACAGACGAATCAGAATGTTTAGTCGCTTGGTACTTAGCCTTGAGTTCGGAAAACTGTATTTCACGAATAGATTCATCTTTTTGGAAAATTTCGAGAGTTTCAAAGAGTTTATTTGACTCAAGCCAATTAATTTGCTTTTCACTTAACCGTTTTTTGGCATCCAGTAGCTTTAATATTGGATATAGTGGACTATAAACAGATGAATCTTTATGCTGAGTGGCTTTATACTTATCTTTTAGTCTAACAAAATC
Source organism: Thiotrichaceae bacterium (assembly GCA_026993485.1). Taxonomy (GTDB): domain Bacteria; phylum Pseudomonadota; class Gammaproteobacteria; order Beggiatoales; family Beggiatoaceae; genus JAUXCJ01. Next base: position 8,223 of record JALWSU010000359.1, read on the forward strand.
GTCACTTATATGATCGTAAGCAATATTTACAATTTGAATCAAATGATGTTCTAGTAGATGGTTTATTTCTGAATCAGAGAGCGGAAATTTTGAATCCAATTTTTTAAGTATAAAGTAGAGAGGATCATGTGTCCATCCACGGCCACAAAAAATCTTGTATTTAGACTTAATGGCATGAAATTCATCAGCTAATTTTATTAAGGCTTCGGTTCTATGTGCGTTTGGGATTCTCTGTGCTTGTAACTTTTGGATTGGATGAAGTTCATACTCTTTCAACCAATCAAGCTCAAACTCAAGTAACTTAATTCCCAAGTCAATTTTTCGCAGAATGAAGTACAGCGGACTAGAAGGTGAGGAATCTTTATAGTCACTCACTTTATACTTTAATTTGAGAGCATCAAAATGTTGTTCTGTATTATTAGTCATCTCAATTTTAATCTTCCTCCTGAATTTCGAGAGTTTTCTCACTAGCACCACAATAACCACCTTCATCTGTCACTAATTTGAGCAAGGTATTGCAATGGGGGCAATTAAAAGGTTCATCATCAGTCCAATTTTTAATTATTACATAATTCTCACAAGCAGGACAAGTCATAGATTATCTCCTCTCTATTGCTTTGCTTCTAAAACCAAACGAAAACCAATCGTGTCTAAAGTGTAAGCTTCACAAATTTTTTCCCCAAGAATATTGGCCCGCAAAGTTTTATAATCTGCACCTAACAGATAGTACCCACCATCACATTTATCCCTTGACCATTCTCGCAAATTACCAAGTAAATCTAAAACACTCGGTAGTTTTTCACTACTCATCTGGGAGAAATTCCAACCTCCAGAAGAACTTTCATTCATGCGTTGCTTAGGACCTACATCAAAGTGAGTGTCTTGAATAACGGCTTGTTTAGGATTAGCATAACTTATCGCAGCTGCAACCCACTGATTATAAGTAGGCAACGCTAAAACGCTAACGGGCAACCAGTTTTTTCAGCAAGCCACTGTGCATATCCATTAGCCGCCCACCACGGTATAGAAGCCACAGGATTCTCATCAGATAAACGCCTTGGTTTAGCATTAGGAGAATACCATTGCTCTTCTTGCCGCCATTCCGTACCCAATTTTTCTCTATCCGTCTCCGTTAAGCTATCCACATAATCTTGAAACTCACCCACCTTAACTTCTCGACGCATAATGAAAAAAGATGATTGGTTTATTTCAGAATTAAGCATTCCTTTCATCCAAACATGCAAATGTTTAGGTACTTTTCGTTTTTGCATTGCTGGCACACAAAACATAGGCAATTTTTTTTGCAATTCAGGTGAGGCTGATGACAAACATTGGGGTATTTTCCTCTGCTGACACGCTAGGATAGCTATCAACTGTTCGATTTTTTCCTGCAACTAATTAAGTCGTATTTGCAATGCAGTTATTACAGGACCGCCAACTGTCCCACTAATTGTTTCTTGAATCACCTCAACTTGTTTTCTAAGCGTCTCCAGCTTTGGACTCAATGAAGGATTAGCATCTGTACTATCGCCAACTTGTCTCTCAATACTTGTCAATTTTTTGTTAATTTTATCAATAATTTGCCCATAAATAGCCTCTATCAGCTTATGCAATTCAGCAATTTCAGTACTAGAACTCTCTGGACATTGATCAATTTGTGTCTGAATGTCCTTAATTTGTTTTTGGACCGATTTTAATTTGGCAGTTATTGATTGCACTGAAGTCGAGGTGATTTCTGCCTGAATAGTATTAATTTGTGCTTGATTTTCTGCAAGATTTTCACGAATCATATCGTTGCAGGGTGGTGGCGGTGGTGGTGGCTCACAAATGAGATGACCACATGGATAAAAGTAGTACACCCCACCACCAAATAAGTACCAACATCAAAAGTCCGCCCGAGCCACCGATAGGATCGAGGTATTTCATATAGTTTTGGCCCACAATCAGGATTAGGACAAATACCATTTGTACTATCTATCAAGAGATAATAACTCTTTGTTGTCAGCAAGATAACATTTACCGTAATTTTTACAAATGCCTTGTCGTGCCATAAAGTTTACCTATTTTAATTTTTAGTGCAGAAATTCAATTAAGCTTAAAAACCTGTTACTTTAATTGCTCAACGGGTAAAAATACCGCAGGTGATACATGAAAACGTTTACTCAAGTTTTGAATATTATCTAAATTTAAGCTGCGCTTCTGATTCAGAATCTCCAAGATAGCGTTTTGAGAACCAATTTCAGGTAAATCAGTTGGGCTTAAATGATGTTCTGTCATCAAAAATCGCAATACTTCAGATGGCGGAGCATCTGCCACTGGATGATGTTTTTCTTCATAAACTTCAATTAAGGTAGTTAGAGTTTCCAATAAACTCGCCAATGGATGTGTTTCATCATCACTGATAGTATTGAGTAATTCATCAACTAAGCTGCTCAAGCGTTGGTATTCCATTTCAGAACTGGGAACAGATAATACTTCTGCAACTGGCTTCCAATGATTTATCGTTTTTACAAGTAATGGACTGCTCATTATTATTAACCTGTTAATCAATTTCTATTTTTGGCATTCATTTGTCCAATGCCCTAAATTGTATTCTGAATGTGTCAGTATATGTATGATATACAATCTTTGTTTATTATAGTGAATTGCGGCAATCAACCTAACCTTATTACCTCCAATATTAAATACAACACATTTTCCTACTAAATCGGCACTTGGAAAGGTAAGACGTAATTGGTTAAAATTATCATAATGATTGTTTTTTATTAATTTATACCACGCCTCTAAAGCACTTTTGGTTTCTGGATATTTTTTGGCGAACTCATTAATCCGAGCTGGCTTAATAACGCGCATTGTAGCTTTACCTATTTTTTTATCTTGGAAAATGCTATTTTTTCAGTTCTTGTAGGACTACTGACGCTTTAACAGTCGAGGTTTTATAGGTTTTTTAATAAAAACAAACTGTTAAAAATTATAAATTACTTGGAGTCCAAAGCTTTAGCTTTGAACTCCAACTATAAAAGCTGAACTTAATGACAGTGACGCTGGAGCGTGGGAACGAGAGTGCGTAACATCAATTATTTCATACTAATATAGGATTGCAAATTTTCCAATGCCGAAGTGCATTGATTTACCATAATTTCAATCAGTTCTTTATCCGCTTCATTTAGGTATTGTGCATTTTCTAAATAAATAAAACCTATCGTCTTATTATTTTTGATTCTAAGTGGAATCAAAATAGCCCCTGATGGTAACATTTCACTTGATTTTAGCGTTAAAACTCGCTCTGAACAGCTTTTGATAATTTCCTCTACTTCTGGATTATTCTTAGAATCGGTTAATCTACCCGTGCCTGCTCGAATCATTTGATTATCTGTCGTTACAACAAGACCATTATCTATTGTAGAAATCATAGAGTTTTCGCCGAGATTACATAAACCAATAATTTGAGATAATACCCCATTAAAAAATTGGTTTAGTGATTGCGGCTGATACAATTTCGGGGCGGCATCAAGAATTTGACGAAGGGCTTGTCGGTTGGTATCTAAGGTTTTCAGATCACGGTAAGATTTTAAAGCTAGCCGCATTGTGGTATAAAGTTTTTCAGAAGTCAGTTCAGTTTTATCTTTATAATCATCAATATCGTAGCGTTCAATGACTTCCTTTTCTGGTGCAATACCTGGCTGTCCGGTGCGAACAATCAGCCGAATTAGCTGATATTTTAGTTCATTGCGAATAAAATTAACTAGTTGTAATCCAGCATCATCGGTTTCCATAACTACATCAATAAAAGCAACACTTATTTCAGTGTCATTTTTCAGGATTTCCCGTGCTTCAGCCCCTGACATTGCTTGGATTATTTGTAATTTTTTGCCCACAAATTTAAAATCACTTAATGCCAAGCGAGTCATGGCATGGATATCGGCTTCATCATCGACAATCAGTATTTTCCAAGGGGGTAAGTTCTTTTGAGCAGTGCCAGTTGTACTGCTGGTACGGTTTTTTTTCTTTCTAATGATTTTCATAGCCAAAGTAATTTTATCAGTAATATATTTAATTAGTTATTTTTGCTTTAACACCAGTAAAGTAATATCATCAAAAACCTTTTGTGTACCAATAAAATTTCGTAAATCTTCAATGATATTCTGCTGGATTTCTTGAGCAGTTTTTTGCCAATTTTGTTGAACTACTTGGCACAGCCTGTTGAGGCCATATTGTATATCTTTAATATTAGTAGCTTCGGTAATTCCATCAGTAAAAAGTACAACTACGTCTCCCGAATTTAAATCTATTTGAGCATTCTGGGTGAATTCGGCAAGATTTATATCCATCATTCCAATTGGCATACCTAAATCGGTAGTATCTATCGTTTCTAATTTTCCATTTCGCACCACAATAATTTCTTCATGTTGTCCGCTTATAGTCAATTGCCTGTTATGATAATCTAATAAAGAAAGAGTTAAATGTTTGTCGGAGTTCATTCTAAGCGCATTATGGTAAATCATATGATTTAGTGCATTTAAAAGATTGATAGCATTTATTTTCTCATTGGCGGCGAGTAAAGTTCGCATAGCTGATTGCACCATAAGTGCAAATGCTCCGCTTTCTAAACCATGCCCAGTAACATCACCAATAGCAATCAAGGTGTGTTCTTTATTTTGGAGAATATCATAATAGTCGCCGCCTACTTCTTCGGCTGTTTCCATAAATGCTGCTATTTCTAAATCTTGAACTTGTGATAATTCAGCAGTCTTAGGCAAAAGCATTTGTTGTAATTGGCGTGAGACATTTAATTCTGCACTTAGGTGGAGATTTTCTGATTTAAGTTGTTCATTAAGGAGCGTAATTTCTTGATTAGCTTTTGCCAATTGGGAGGTACGCTCTGTTACTTTTTGTTCTAGCGTCTTGGATAATAGTGCAAGTGTTTTGATATTGCTATAGGATTTCAAAGCCAAACGCATTACTGTGTAAAGCTTTCCAGCCGTCAACGTGCTTTTATCTTTGTAATCGTCAATATCATATTCTTCAATTACTTTTTTTTCTGGAGCTAAGCCAGGCTGTCCAGTGCGAATAATTAGCCTAATTAGTGGATATTTTAGGCGATTGCGAATAAAATTGACTAGCTGTAATCCAGCATCATCAGTTTCCATAACCACATCAATAAAAGCTACTGCTATTTCTCGCTCGGATTCTAGAATGTTCTGCGCTTCACTGGCTGACATTGCTTGGAAAATTTTCAATTTTCGTCCTGCGAATTCAAAGTCATTCAGTGCCAAACGAGTCATAGCATGAATATCTTCTTCATCATCGACGATTAATACTTTCCAAGGCGGAGCCGTTTCTACAGAAACACTACTCTTTTTTTTCTTTCTAACTATTTTCATATATCATCAGAATCGAAGTTATAACTAACTTTGCCCAGTCTAAACCTCCGAGGTTTTCAAAACCTCGGAGGTTTTT
>JALWSU010000360.1 GCA_026993485.1 Thiotrichaceae bacterium
CCATTTCTAAATTTTTCTAGGTTTAGCACCGAATCTGCCCACGCGATAAAGTATTTCTAAATCCTTTTGATACAAATCTTTAATATCTGTAAATGCTGCTGCCGAAAATAATGCTGTTTGTCCTTGGTCATTTTTTTCGGCAAACCAGAGTTGTTCTGGGGTTAGAAATTCCATAATATAACTGTTATGAAACGAAAAAATTAGTTGGGCTTGGTGTGGATTCTCGGCTTTCTTTTGAAATAATGTCAACAAATAAGCCACTAAATTTTGATGTAATTTCAATTCTATTTCATCAAAAATAAGTACCCCACCATCTTTTAAAGTCTGTAACACACGATATAATACAGCTAAAAATTGTAATGTTCCTGCACTTTCTAAACGATAACTAAAATTGACTAAGCTATCATCTATTTTATGGATAAAATGCGTTTTGTCTCCTATTATAGGCTTATAGTCAATCTGTTCTATACCAATATCAGCCAATTTTAAGAAGGTTTGTATCATAAGTCTGATTTCTTCATCGGCTAACCATTTATCTAAAATTGCTGAGTCTAAATTCTCAGTTTTTAATCCATTGGCATCTAAATTAGATTGAACCTTATAATGTTTGCAAACAATTGCAACAGTTTGGGAGGCAAATTGAGCTGCAAATGAAATCAGAGAACAATTGGCTCTTAAATCTTTGGTATCAATAGAAGCAACATTTTCACCAAACTGAATAATATTATTATGACGATGATAAACAAGCTGCTCTTTTCCATCAGGAAAATAATTCAATTTTTCAGAAATGACTTTTTCTTTGGTTAAGCAAAGTTCATACTCATAATCAACTAATTTGCCATTTTCTGGTGAACGCTGAGCAAATATTAAATGAAATTTGCTCGGCGATGATGGTAGCGTATAAAAAGGTTCACAAGGAATCTCAGCACTTTCATCAATTTTCAGAAAAGAATGCTGCATAAACCAGAATATAAAAGTCAACGATTGCAGTAGCGTAGTTTTACCCGACGCATTCGCTCCAGCCAAAGCAATAACTGGATGAGCGGCATCACTATTAGTATCAAATTCTAAAATATTTTCCGTTTTGATGGAACGGTAATTTTCAACGGTAAGATATTTAATCATTTTTAGTTATTAATCGGTTTTTACTTGATGATCAAGTTTTTATTTATTGACTTTTTGAAAAGAATCTGAATTTAAATCAATACTATTGATATTTAGTGTAAGTTCCCCCATCCCAGCGGGATGGGGTTAGGGGTAGGGATAAATCCTTTTAAAACATCTCATTAGAATCCGCCAATGTTGGTTGCACCACTGGTGGGGGGGTTAGGATGACATTATGATTATTGTCATTATTGCGTACTTTACTGAGTGAGGCTTCTCGTATTACTGAAATGCTTGCCCATTCTATATAGTTAATCAGTTCTTCGGGATTATGTGCTTTTAGAACTCCAATTTCTTGGTGACTAACAAATTTCAGTAATTGATCTTCATCATAATCAGATTCTTCTCCTACAGCTATGGCTAGGCGCACTGCTTGTTTGCCCCAGTCTTGATTATTGAGTTTTTTGATGGCTTGAAGATATTCTTCTTCAGGATCAGTACAAAAGCCATCCGAAATCAGAACGCAAACTGGTGGTAGTCCACGTCGGGGCATGTATTCTAAACTCAAGACTTCTGCTAGTAAATCAATTGCTTCTGCTGTTGCCGTAATACCGCCAGCTTTGAGTTCAGGCCATGAAAATTCTTCCAAAGGGATAGAATGATTTTGATCTCCAATATGCCAATTGGCGTGTTGAGCAAATTTTATAGCTCGCATGTTGACTTTAACTTCTGGATGATTTTTAAGTGCTTCGATGACTTTTGGTATTACTTCACGAATGGCTTGGTTTAAGCTGGCGATTTTTTGCCCTTTCATTGAACTAGAATGATCGGCTAACCAGAAAAATTCTAAAGGGCGTTTGGCAACTTCGCCTGCTGGCGTGGGTGGAAGTTGGTTTGTCATAATTTCCTGTCTGTGTTTATTTAGAGTGCAAGATTATCTTGCACAATTCTGAAAAGTTCTTACCCGTTCATTAACAAGCGTTCACCTCCTAAGAAGCAAAACCAGAATAAGAACAAGTATGCTATAAATAATAACATAAATGCCAAGCGAACCAATGAGGATGGTGTGCCATTAATAAAATCATTGGTAATTGTATGTTTTACGGCGTGTGCGACAATAATGGCTATAACATAAGCAATGTAAAAGGCGACAATATAAGCGATAATATAAGCCAAACCCAATGAGCTGTGATTGGATATTTGGTTTGCTAATAGAAATGCTGCAACAATTGATACGACATAAATAACACCAAATATCATTCCAAATATTACGCCGAATGTTATATTGCCCATAATACTACCTTCTCCAATATTGCCTAACCATCCTGTTACAAGCCAACATCCAATTATTAAGATACTAAACAATATATAGACATTAGGTGGCCATTCTTCTGGTGCTGGTAGAAATAAGCCTAATCCTGAAGCTAAAATTGGTATTAATAATGGCCACCACGTCAGGGAACTGACTAACCATTTTCCGACTCGGTTTTCATCTAATTCACCAAATCGTTTTCGATAGGCTTGTAGTTGCTTGGGTTTGACTAAAATCCACCATAGCAAAATAATATAATCTATAGGATTCCATTCTGATAGTCGTTTGAAATTCTGATTAAGGGAAGTTTGCTCGCTTGATAAGTGAGCAGGGCGCAAGGCGAAGAGCCAAGTTTCTACAGCCCATTTTGCCAATTGTTTATCTAAATGCAGGAATTCTAAAGAATTATCGTAGAATTTTTGAATTAAATCATTAAGCCAAGCAGTTTGTGTTGTATTCTGTGGCGGAGGTTCCAATAATGTTTTAGCTATCCCTTCTTTTACAGCATTACTTAAGAGAAATATTTCGAGTTTATATTCATCACCGCAATTCTCGTGTAGCAGTGATTCACAATATTCGGCATCTTCAGTCAGAATCTTGCCATGTTGATTCACAAGTTCAGACAATTGTTGACGGATAAAATTGCTCATAATGCTATTCCTGTATATAGGGAACCTTTATGAATATCCTTTATAAAATTAAATACTTAATTCCCTAAAAAATATGTAGTTTAATGGAAAAGTATAAACCAATCAAGAATAGTATTATTAATACTAATAATAAAAAAGCAAAATGTGCTAATAAGGAAGCTCTGCCAGTTTTTAAAGTTTCCGTAATAGTGTTTTTACCAATATTAATTAGCAAATTGACTAAAAAAACGGCGATAAAACCGACTAAACTAGCGGCAATAAAGGCTAATATAAAGTTTGAGATAAAAAGCGTTAATCCACCCGCTGCACCTACAGCTATGCCAATAGCAACTAATATACTTATAATAATTGCTATATCATTAGCTACAATTACTGCCATTAAACCTGCTATCATGGCGATAATAAATAAGGCTATACCAAGTAAAAGTGCAATTTTAAAATTGACAGACATAAGGCTGAGCAAAATAATTGCTATACCAATCGCTACGCCAACACCAATAATAATTGACATTAATATGCCTAAAGTGATTGTCACATCTTTAGTAATTCTCACCCATCCCGTGAATAGCCAAGCTAGTAAAAATAGTCCACTAAATAATAAATAAATATTTGCTGGCCATTGCGCCAAATGCGGCCATTGTTCTAAGCCCAATGCTAAGCTAGAAAGTAATAAAGGCCACCAGATTAAACTACTGACTAACCAATTGCCAACACGCTTTTCATCATCTTGCCCAAAAATTGCCCGATAAGATTGTAATTGTTGCGGGCTAACTAGAACCCACCAAAGTAGTTGAAAATAGCTTAGCGGGTTAAATGGAGATAACTGAGTTTGAATGTAATTTTGCTCCAAAGCTGTCAGGTTTACTTTCTCTAATTCAGGCTTGATTGTTTTTCCCTGTAAGACAATTTTCCAAGTTTCTACCGCCCATTCTGCGGCTTGTTTGTCTAACCATAAATCTGCTTGCAATTGTTTGACTAAAGCTGCAAATAAAGTTTCATTGACTACTGGTGAATTTAATAATTGTTTTACCACACCAGTTTTTATCGCATGAATAAGTACAAAAATTTCTCGTTTATGTTTCTCAGCTTCATTACCACAAGCATGAGTTAATAAATATTCACAGCGTTTGGCATCTTCAGTTAAAATAGTGCCGTAATGAATGATTATTTCAGTTAATTTTTGGCGTGCTAAATCCTGCATTTTTTTAGTTCTCACTTCACTTGTAGTAGAATAATCATTGTATTCATTTTAAATTAAAAGGATTATGGGTAAAAGAACAGCATTATATAACAAACACTTAGAGAAAAATGCCAAAATGGTTGATTTTGGTGGCTGGCTGATGCCCTTGCATTATGGCTCGCAACTCAATGAACATCATCAAGTACGCCGTGATAGCGGCATGTTTGATGTTTCACACATGACAGTGCTTGACTTAAGCGGGCAACGGGTGCGAGAATTTTTGCGCTATTTATTGGCAAATGATGTCGCTCGTTTGAAAAATGTCGGTAAAGCCCTTTATAGTTGTATGCTTAATGAGCATGGCGGGGTTATTGACGATTTAATTGTTTATTTTCAAGGAGAAACTAAATATCGTTTAATTGTTAATGCTGCAACGCGAGAAAAGGATATAGCTTGGATTACACAACAAGCTCAAGCCTTTGATGTCGAGATTAGAGAGCGTGAAGAACTGGCCATGCTTGCCATACAAGGACCAAATGCTAGAGATAAAGTTAAGTCTTTGTTACCAAAGAGTTTGCAAGAATCAGCACTGGCATTAACTGCCTTTAATGCGGTTTGGGATGACAATGATTATTTTGTTGCGCGTACAGGTTATACTGGCGAAGACGGATTTGAAATCATTCTACCCGCTGAGCAAGTTACCGAATTATGGGATGGGCTACTTAAAGCTGGGGTTGCACCAATTGGCTTAGGAGCGCGTGACACTTTACGCCTTGAAGCTGGTATGAATTTATACGGTGCAGATATGGATGAAAATACTTCTCCCTTAGAATCGGGATTATCTTGGACAGTAGCTTTTAAACCAGAAGATAGAGATTTTATTGGACGCTCTGCCTTAGAAGCCCAACGCGATAAGGGTAATCATCCAATTATGGTAGGGTTAGTTTTGCGCGAAAAAGCGGTTTTGCGTGGACATCAAGTTGTAACAGTAGCAGACGGCAAAATTGGAGAAATCACCAGTGGTACATTTTCACCAACGCTGGGCTTTTCAATTGCCTTAGCACGTTTACCCGCAGGCAAATATGAACAAGTTAGCGTTACAATACGCAATAAACAATTAGTTGCACAAGTGGTAAACCCCCCGTTTGTGCGACAAGGTAAAGCTTGTATAAATTTATAACACTAGAGGAATCATTAACAATGAGTGAAATACCTGAAGAACTCAAATATAGTAAATCTCATGAATGGGTGCGCCTAGAAGAAGATGGCACTGTTACTGTTGGTATTACCGATCATGCTCAACAGGCATTAGGCGACTTAGTTTTTGTTGAACTAGCAGAAGTTGGGCAAATAGTAGCTACAAATGAGCAATGTGGAGTAGTAGAATCTGTCAAAGCAGCTTCCGATATTTATAGTCCAATAGCTGGAGAAGTGGTTGAAGTAAATGATCTTTTAAGCGAACAACCAGAGCTAGTTAATACCGATCCTTATGACGAGGGCTGGTTATTCAAACTCAATCCTGCCGAAGATAGTGGCTTAGATGATTTATTGACAGCTAGTGAATATAGTGAATTTGTAGCGACTGAAGAAGAATAAGTACTAATACAAGAATAATATATATTTGGAGTCCAAAGCTTTAGCTTTAGCTACGCTTACTTCGTTTGGCTAGTCGCACCAAAGCTAAAAAAGCTACTCAAGTAGTGAATTGCGTATTTTTTTTAACTACAGGGATGAGTTATAAGAAGGGATAAGGCAAAAATCTAAGTGTTTTTATCCGCTTTTATAGCACTACCCGTTTGTATAAAATACAGCGTACCAACCTGCCAGGTTTTAAAAACCTGGCAGGTTTGTACTTAACTAAATCGGGTAACGCTATATAACTCATCCCTGTAGTTAGTGAGATTAATATAAGTACTTAATTTTGTTAAATATAAATCCTGATTAACCAGTAAAAAAACTTGATAGTCGAGTAATACAAGAATAATATGTATTTGGAGTCCAAAGCTTTAGCTTTGGCTAGTCGCACCAAAGCTAAAGCTTTGGACTCCAAGTAATTTATAATTGTTCACAGTTTGTTTTTATTAACAAACCTAGAAAACATCAGCTATCAATGCGTAAGTCCGCCACGAGAACACAAAATCTTAAACTAATTTCTCCAGAATTCAGTTCAATTTGCAATTCAACTTCATAACGCAACAAACGCTCAGTAATCTTATTTTGAGTCTCGCCATCAATATCATTACTATATTCCCGAATCCGCGTTTCAACTTCTTGAATAACTGCATCACTCAATTCAAGCTCAATAGCAAAGGAAATTGTGTGAATCTGTTGTAATTCTGGCATACTCCCCTTAGAATAATGCACCGCTTCAACTGGCACCCCGCGATGATCAGCAAAGGCTTCTTTAATATTTTTTTGAGTCACCAGACGCGATAATAAATTAAGCGCATCAAATAAGTTGCTCTTACCCACCGCGTTGGCACCAAAAATCACCACGAGCTTAGAAAGCGTTACTTCAACGTTTTGCAACGATTTATAATTAACGATTTTGATTTTTTTAATCATGTTTGGCTTCAACTTATTTACAAGTGGCTTTCTCCGCCTCGCTGCGGAAGTGGTAAAACCATAGTACCTGTATAACTAACTTATTTACTGATGTTACGCACTCTCGTTCCCACGCTCCAGCGTCACTGCCATTAAGTTAAGCCAAACCTGCCAGGTTTTTAAAACCTGGCAGGTTTTTTACCGAATTTCAAAGACCTCCGAGGTTTTCAAAACCTCGGAGGTCTGATTTGAAGGCTTAACTTAATGGCAAGCTCCAGGGTGGGAACGAGAATGCGTAACATCAGTTATTTATAAAAAGTTATTTTTATAATAATTTGTCAAGCAAAAAAAATGAGATAGTCGAGTTTCATAATATTCTAATCGCAATCTCATAATCAACAATCAAAGGCGCATGATCAGAAAAACGTTGGTCTTTATATATACTCGCATTAATGACTTTATCTTTTAAATCTGGAGTAATAACCTGATAATCTATCCGCCAACCAGTATTATTTGCCCAAGCCTTGCCTCGATTTGACCACCAAGTATATTGTCCAGCTTCTTGATTTACAACACGAAAAGCATCAACAAAGCCAGCATCATTAAATAATTCATCCATCCACGCACGTTCTTCGGGCAAACATCCTGAACGTTTTTGATTACTACTCCAGTTTTTTATATCGATTTTTTTATGGACGATATTCCAATCTCCGCAAATAATATAAGGCTTTGAAGCTTGTTGTAATTTGCGTAAATAGGGCATAAATTTTGCCATAAATTCAAATTTCAATTCTTGCCGTTCAGGGCTAGAACCGCCAGAGTGCATATATAAGGAAACAACATTAACATTAGGAAAACGCGCTTCTAAATAACGCCCTTCTCTGTCAATTTCTGACCATCCAATTCCATAAATGACTTCTTCTGGTTTGCTACGCGCATAAATAGCAACACCGCTATAACCTTTTTTTTCAGCATCATGGTAATAACAATGATAAGCTGATGGATGAAATACAGAATCAGTTAATTGATGCACTTGCGCTTTAGTTTCTTGCAGACAGACAACATCTGCATTTTGTTGAGCTAACCATGTAAAATAGCCTTTTTTTGCCGCAGCTCGAATACCATTAACATTTGTTGTGATAATTCGCATAAGTTAAGTAAAATAATTGAGGTTTATAAATCTAAAATTGAATACTCACTATATAACACAAATATTACAAGCACCAAACCAAATTACTCCGCAAAAGTTTTATCATTGCCATAAATTCACTCAATCTGATACCATTCCAGAGAATTTGAAACTGTTATGGTTATTTGAACTTTATTCAAAACAACCACCTAAAGAAATTGGATTTGCATTTTTATGGCTATCTCCAGATTATTTAAACGTTTGCGCTGTCATGCAAGATAGTGATGTTATAACACTAGCATCAGGAAAAAATGATCGTACTTGGGAAAAAGGCGACGTGATAGAATTTTTTTTACAAGCTAATCCTGAACTCACAAATTATATAGAACTGCATTTAGCCCCAAATCAGGCGACGCTTGAATATGCTATCCCTGATTCTAAACAGCTTAATAGCTATTCTCCAGAAATGCTGATTTTTGAATCAGGTATGGAAACCGAAACTGGTATTTTTGAGCAAGGCTGGTGGGGGCAGATTAGATTGCCCTTGAAAAAACTGAAATTTTCTTCTAATCTAGCCCCTAGATTTTGCATTTGCCGTTATAATTACAATCGGCAAAACTGGGAAAATCCTGAATTATCATCAACAACACTATTCCATTCACGCCCCCATTTTCATCAACCAAACGAATGGCAAACATTGATTATTAAATAAGTACTTAACCACAAATTTTAGCTTCGCTTACTTCGTTTCAGGTATTTTGCCAGAAAGGGCAACCACAAGGGATTGCCCCTACAAACGAAGTAACGAAGTAAACAACGATGTAGGGGCAATCGGTTGCCCTTGTGTATAAGAGAGTGAGCAGGAGCGTGGAAACGAGTAACACATTGATTATTAAATAATGATAATAAAAATATGCGAATAGATTACACCTTTGGTAAATAATTATGGCAAGTCGTCCTTATAAAACCAGTCATTATCTAAAAGACCCTCAAGATAGAGCGGCTTATCTAAATGAAGTTTTGGAAAGTGGTGATTTCAACGCATTTTTATTAGCATTAAAAAATCTCACTGAAACTACCAGCCCTGCAAGCAATATTAATAGATTATCTGTTGATGTGCTTAATCCACAAAATCCATAAATTACTAGTACATTGTCAAGATGTTTTGGTGGTCTGAGACCTGACAGGTTTCTAAAACCTGTCAGGTCTTTATCTGGCACAAGCCGGAGCTTGGTAACGAGTAAACCAAACGAATGGCAAACATTGATTATTAAATAATGAAACTCAAAATCCTCAAATGTCATGGCTCTAGCAATGACTTTATACTGATTAACGAATATAAACAACTGCTGTTTTCTGAAGAACAACGTATCACTCTATCAAAGCATCTTTGCGATAGAAAATTATTAGGCTTAGGTGCAGACGGCATTTTATTTTTTCAAAATAGTGAAAATGCCGATGGCAAAATGAGAATGTTCAATCCTGATGGCTCTGAAGCCGAAATGTGTGGTAATGGTTTGCGCTGTATAGGTAGATTCGCTTGTGAAACCTTGAAGAAAAATTCGGTTTTAATTGAAACACTTAAAAGCATTTCCAGTGTTGCCCAAGTTGAAGATATTCATCAAGGCGTAAAAACTTATCAAGCGGAATTAAATACTATTTCTTTGGATAATTCAATAATTAATCAACCATTGCCGACATTATCTAAGGATTTAAAGTTTACAGCAGTGACAATGCCAAATCCTCATATAGTGTCGATAGTTGCCAGTATTTCTGACAGTGAACTAGATGAAATTGGCAAACAGGCGAATAATGATAAAAGCTTATTTCCAAATGGTATTAATGTTAATTTTTTGCAAATACTTGATAGTGGTAAGATTTTTGTTAGAACTTATGAAAGAGGGGTTGGGCTAACCAATTCTTGTGGTAGTGGAATGTCAGCATCTTCACTGGTTTATTGCCTTTTAGGGCATTATCCTTTTGGAAAATCAATTTTGGTTTATAATAAAGGCGGCTTAGTGAACTGTAAAGCGACAAAAGCTGATAATTATTCGGTTTATTTATCGGGTAATGCCACATTTATATTTAGTAGTAGCCTAGAGTTTGAATTTCCGAATTTGAGCGAAATGAAACATTATTTTGGTGAAGTTTTTGTGGATGATATTCAAAATTATGGGCGTTTAATTGAATTTAGTGCTGCTTAGGGCTAAAGCACAAGGCTATATAGCGTTAACCGACTGCATAAAATACACCTAGAAAACCTGACAGGTTTTAAAAACCTGTCAGGTTTGGAGCGTAAATGTGCTTAACTAAATCGGGCAATGCTATAGCAGATGAATCGGTGATTCATATCGCTTTTTTTCGGATTGGAGAAAATGAGCAAAAAAACCTAACCCAACAATCAATCCTGATTAACCTCACACCCTTTATTATTCTTCACTAAATAAAATGAATTAACCCACCCCTCTATTTGTTTATATTTCACTTTAACCCATATTTGTGTACCTAATAAACGATACTTGCCTAAGAATTTAATACATTTTTCTGTAGATGGTATATTTCCCACAGCTTGATTAAAACGGCCCGGAAATTCGCGGATATTTAAAATGTCATCAAATTCGACATTGGTAATATCATAATAGCTGGCTTTATTAAAACCAGCTTGTTTGTCTAGTTCTTGAAGATTAAATTCTCCTATTTTACTGATTAAAGTTTTGGCTTGTTCATAATTGATTTTAGTTTCAAGATGGTGTTGTTGCTCTATTTTTAATTGTTCTTCTAGTTTTTGGCGTGCTAAGCGTTCTTTATATAGCTCATGGTTTAAGAATATATTTTCATGAAAAATCATAGCAATTGTAATAGATAAACATAAAATCACTATAATACTGATCAATAAGTATTTTGAGTTATGTGATGAGGCTGTGGTGGTGA
The DNA here is from genome assembly GCA_026993485.1 of Thiotrichaceae bacterium. GTDB lineage: Bacteria > Pseudomonadota > Gammaproteobacteria > Beggiatoales > Beggiatoaceae > JAUXCJ01. The sequence goes on from JALWSU010000360.1 coordinate 10,851, forward strand.
TAGCAGTGGGCGTAGTAGTATCAAACATTTTTTCTTGCCATTCTTCCACCGTTTTTGGCCGATCTTCTTCGCTAAGTTTTAAGGCCCAATCAATTGATTTTAATAAATTTTTATTATATAAATTTTTGCCAAGCTTTACCGCTGATTTCATTGGATCTTTCATTATCCTGCGGGTAGCCGCTGGCGGAGCAGTTCCATTTATGGCATGATACATCACTGCTCCAAGCGCATAAATATCAGTCCAAGGGCCTTGATCCTTAATTTCATTATCATATTGTTCTAAGGGCGCGTATCCCGGTGTAACAATACTAGTGACACTACGACTTTTTTGCCCTATCGCATAACGCGCGGAACCAAAATCAAGTAAAACGGGGGTATTATCTTCACGAATAAAGATATTATGAGGTTTAATATCACGGTGTAAAAATCCAGCTTTGTGTACCTCTTTCAAACCCTGTAGTAAAGGTTTGACTATTTTTAATAGTTCTTCTTCGGTTAAAATCTGTTTTTCTTTTAAGTAATCTGCCAGATTGATTCCCTTTTGGTATTCCATCACCATATAAGCGGTACCGTTGGCTTCAAAAAAACGTAAAACTCTTATAATATTCTTATGATTAAATTTCGCCAACAATTGTGCTTCTTCTAAAAAGCATTTCAAGCCCCATTGAAATGAAGATTCATCAGAAGATGATTTAACTAGAACTGTGCTAACCCCGTCACGCATTGCAAACTCGTTCGGCAAATATTCTTTAATAGCTACTAATTGGCGCAAATGCGTATCAGTTGCTAGATAGGTAATACCAAATCCGCCTGGTTTGCCAAGTACGGATTCAATTCGATATTCATGCAATTTAAACCCTTGCGGGAGTGCGTTACGATGTAATTGTTCAGCCATTAGTTATAACTCTCTTGGCTCCAACTTTGGCGTTTACGATATATCGTTGATGGATTGATTCCTAATAATATAGCGGCTTTAGAAACATTGCCATTACATAGATCAATAGCTTGCAGAATTGCTTCTTTTTCCACTTCCTTAAGTGGACGAATTAGATTTTCTGGTTGATTTGTTGACGAAGATTGAGACTTAGGATAAACAGTATCATATTCCAGATCGTTATTATTTAACTTACTGAATTTCTTTAAGAATGGTGATATTGGGTGAGGTAGCATGGCTGGTGTGACTTGTTTACCTTTATTCAGCACCACAATATTACGGATAATATTTTGTAATTGGCGCACATTACCTTTCCAAACATAATTCAGTAGAATATTCTCCGTTTCGGGCGAAAATCCTATAAATGATTTTTGTTCTTCTTGGCTATATTTGTTCAAAAAATATTTGGCTAAAAGTAAAATGTCACCTTTACGTTCTCGTAGTGGGGGTAATACGATTGGAATTACATGTAAGCGATAATAAAGGTCTTCACGAAATCGTCCTTCTTGCATTTCGACTAAAGGATCACGATTGGTGGCACAAATAAAGCGAACATTCACTTTTTCTGTCTTGTTGCTGCCAACTTTTTGAATGCTACTAGTTTGTATAAAGCGCAGTAGTTTCGTCTGCAAATCTAAATCCAATTCACAAATTTCGTCTAAAAATAAGCTACCACCATCAGCCTGCTGGGCAGCACCTTTGCGTTCTCTCATAGCTCCAGTAAAAGCACCTTTCACATGACCAAAAATTTCAGATTCCATTAAATCTTTAGGAATGGCAGCGCAATTTATAACGATAAATGGCTTATCCTTGCGTGGACTGTGTTGATGTATTGCTTTCGCACACAGTTCTTTGCCAGTTCCAGTTTCGCCAGTAATAAAAATAGTTGCCTTGCTTGGAGCCGCATTCTCAATAATTTGGTAAATTGCCTGCATTGGTGGCGATGCACCAATAAAGCCATAAAATTCGGTTCGCTCGAATTTCTGTTTATAATAATCGACTGTACTAACCAAACGTTGATGCTGCAATGCATTACGCAGTGTTACTAAAAGTCTTGGTTCATCAAAAGGTTTTACTATAAAATCATAAGCTTGGTAACGCATGGCTGCAACGACAATCTCAACCGAATCTTGTGCGGTGGCAACAATAACAGCACAGTGCAATTTTTGTTCATTGATGTACTTTAAAATCTCCATGCCATTTATATCAGGCAAATTTAAATCCAATATAATGCCATTCGGCACTTGTGTCTTTAAATACTCTAAGGCATCTACCCCATTTTTGACATAAGTTACATTGTAAGGTTCATCTTGCAAATAGAATTGATAGAGTTTTCTCGTTTCCTTAGAGTCTTCAACAACAAGCAAACTCATTGATAAGTCATTATTCATATAATAATGTGATCAGTTATTTAATTAGAATAGACAAAAAACCTGATAGGTTTTTAAAACCTGTTAGACTTAGGGCAACCACAAGGGATTGCCCCTACATGAACAAACGATATTGTAGGGGCAATCCTTTATGGTTGCCCTAGTCTATTATATAGTATTTTAGCTTTGTACAGGACAAAAATCCAAAGCCAATAATAGTTCTCTAACAATCTTAGTCGCAAATACTGCACTATTTTCAGTTGGATCAATAAAAGGTGCTAGTTCAACCACATCAGCTCCGACAAAATGCTTGTCCTTTAAAATTTTGACTAGTTGAATAAATGAATGGAAATCTTCTCCGCCAGCTTCTGGTGTACCAGTTCCAGGTAAATAAGCTGGATCGAAATAGTCCAAATCAAGAGTCAAATAAATAGGCTGAGATTGTGGAATAGCTTTAATAACATTAAGAAAAC
>JALWSU010000361.1 GCA_026993485.1 Thiotrichaceae bacterium
AAATTAAAACCGTAGACGGAACCGAAATCTTATCGCCTTTGGATGCCACGCTAGAAGACAGAAAACGTGAAACGGTTGCAGCTTATCGGTGGTTTGAGAAGATTACGGGGGATATGTTTAGATAAGGTGAAAAGGGCAACCGGATTGCCCCTACCCGTGATTTTTTGTAGGGGCAATCCCTTGTGGTTGCCCAAAGCAATATTACAACTGTTGAGGGAGTATAAGTTTCACCTGTGGAAAATAAGTTTTATATTTCTTGGTATCCTTGGTTATTAAATCAAAGTTTGATACACTCACATGCGCCCCGATCAAAAAATCAGGTAATGGCGAGGTTTTAGTTCCTTGGTTTTTTCTGTATTTAAGAAATACTTTTCCTGCTAGAAATAATGCCTCACGGGGTATTTCTAATACTTTGATACCAAGCTCCGAAATAGCATTTTCTACCTCTTCAATAGTATTAAAGCCTATTGATACCTCTGTGTAAACAATGGAATTAATGTATAATGTGTTGGTTTGGCTATATAAATCTAGTATGTTTTCAGACCACTCACCCCAGTTCGGGTCATCTGTGAACAAATCTAACAATACACAAGAGTCAACAAAAACGCCGTTCATTATGAATTCCTTGTGAGATTCATTATCTCGTTGGTTGACATTTGTGCTGTTGCTATTCCTCTAAGTTTCTGAAATTCTCTTGTAATTTTATGTTCTTTAGCTTTAACTATGTAAAACCTTCCATTATCCTCTATAAAATTAAGCTCAGTTTTAGGAGTTATACCGAGTTTTTCTCTGACATTTCTAGGTATAGTAACTTGCCCTTTTGTGGTAACACGCATTTTTTTTAAGCTCCAAGTCAAAAAAGTAATACGATTGTAGTATTACTTAAAATAATTTGCAAGTTTTTTTGTGATTGTAGTATTGATTGCAACTAACGTTGCAAATAAGCCATGCGAGTTACCATTAAGTTAAGCTTATTTCCTGCTGAGTTTTAATAGTGTTTTGCTTATCAGTGGTTTGATAAGATTACGGGGGATATGTTTGGGTCACTGCCATTAAGTAAAGAAAAACCTCCGAGGAAAACCATACCTCGGAGGTTATAAAACTAACGACCGGAGACAATGGTTTTCCTCGGAGGTTTGATTTTAAGGCTTAACTTAATGGCAGTGATATGTTTGGGTAGGTTGATTTTTATTTAGCCAGAATCAAGAAGCTAAACCTGTCAGATATAGGGAGTAATTGATAAATGAATGAACTAATTTTTATAGTAGAAGAAGCCCCAGAAGGTGGTTACACAGCTCGTGGCATTGGTGTATCAATTTATACTGAAGCTAATAATATCAATGAACTACACAGCCAAGTGCGTGATGCTGTACGTTGCCATTTTGAAGAAATAAAGCGTCCAAAAATTATTCGCTTACATTTTGTTCGTGACGAGGTACTAGCGGCATGAGATTACCCCGTGATATTTCTGGGCGGGAACTCGCCAAATTGCTTAAAGTTTTTGGATACCAAATCACTCGTCAAATTGGCAGTCACTGACGCTTAACTACCTTTGAATTTGGAGAACATCATATTACAATTCCAGACCATAAAGCCTTGCGTGTTGGTACTTTAGCTGCAATTTTAGATGATGTGGCTCAACATGTAGAACTTAATCGTGAAGAATTACTTGAACGATTGTTTGGTGGTTAAGCTACATAAAATCAGACCTCCGAGGTTTTTAAAACCTCGGAGGTCTTTGAAACTCCTGAGATGAGCTATAGTTATTGAGAAGTTACAATTTTTATCCTGAAAATCCTAAAATCCTGCAAATCCTAATTCAGACAACAAACCTGCTGAATTTCAACACCAACTATTGAATTTGAACTAATCTTATTTTTAATAATTAAATCAATAACATATTAAAAATATACTGATTTCAAATTTAGACATTATTATTATAATCAGCAAACCCCAAAAAAATAATTACAGATAAATCAAGCAATTAAAAATTGGCACAAGCTGTGCATACTAAGAAAGCAAACTTCACCACAACGGTTAAGTTTTAAAATTGACTTCAATTTTAACTTCAAATGGAGAACTACCATGAAAAGCGTACAACAGGGTTTTACCCTTATCGAATTGATGATCGTTATTGCGATTATCGGTATTTTGGCAGCAGTTGCTATTCCTCAATACACCGACTACATGAAGAGATCACAAGTCTCTGAAGCTATTTTGCTGTTGTCTGGTGCTAAAACTCCTCTCTTAGAATATTGGACTGGAAATGGTGGTAATTTCCACAGTGCAGGATTGCAGAATTTGGGTGTTAAAACTGGTGGTAAATATACTAAAAATATTACAGTCACTGGCAATTTTGAGCTGACAGCAACAATGAAGGATAATTTACCAAAGATTGGTGGTAAGACACTGAAATTAAGCTATAGTAGCTCCACTGGAGAATGGACTTGCGAACGAGGCGATATAGACAACAAATATCTACCTTCTAGCTGCAAATAATGGCTAATTAGTAAGCCGTTTGAATTTCACTTCCTCCTTTATGGAGTATGGGGGGAAGTGGAAGTGCATAATTTTTAGTTAGTTTTCGTTTTTACTCCATTCCTCTGACCATTTGATCTTCATTCAATTTTCCTCATTTTCCACTTTTTATTCCCATCCCAATACGTAAATTGAGTCAGGCGTGATGGAATAAAAAACAATTGATATCTTTTAATTAACTATCTCAAGTGAAATGGAAAAACGTTATGAAACCACCCACCAAAAAAAATGGTTTTACACTGATTGAACTCATGATAGTTATTGCAATTATTGGTATTCTAGCAGCAATAGCATTACCTATGTATCAAGATTACATCACAAAATCAAAGGTTATTGAAGCTATAGGATTGCTTGGAGGCAATCAAATAATTGTTGATGAATATTATCAAATGCATGGTTATTTTCCTGATAATCTTAATGATCTAGGGGCTAGAACATCTGGTTCCTATGTAAGTAATATAGTTGTAGATAAAGATAATAAAACTCTTATTGCAACAATTCCAAGTCTTGGAAATCTCGGTTCATATTATAGTGCTACAAACAACTATTGGATTTGTTTTAATAGTAATAGTCATGGCATGACAAATGGGATATTATCTAAATATGTACCAAGTACATGTAGAAATTAATATTTAAAACTGGAATATATATAAGTGATTAAAACTAATAAAAATTTATATTTACAATTCGCGACAGCTAGTTGTTTTTTCTTGATATTACTTTCCACTGTGTGGATTTATTGGAAAGGGCTTCAAGGAGCTTTTATATTTGATGATGTACCAAACTTAGATAATTTGAAAAATATTGGCCAAGGTAGTCACCAATTTACTGAGTTTATACGATTTATTACTGAAGGTATTGCAAGTAGGCTGGGGAGACCGATTTCACTCCTCAGCTTTGCTTTACAGGCACAATTGGGAACGCTGCAAGCTTGGGATTTTAAATATGTTAATCTAATGATCCATTTGCTCAATGGCTGTCTGATCTTTTGGTTGTTGCTCTACATAACCCGCATTATAGAATTACCCGAAAAACGCGGCTATTTACTCACCTTATTAGTTACTTTAGTTTGGTTATTACATCCTCTCCAAGTTTCTACAGTACTTTATGTCATACAACGTATGACGGAATTATCGGCTTTATTTACCTTAATGGGTTTATTGATTTATGTCCGTAGCCGTTACCGATTTTCCCAAAATCTTATAAGCTCAACTTCTTTTTGGATTTGGATTTCCATTGCGATTGCTTTCGGTGGCATACTCGCTACCCTCAGTAAAGAAAATGGTGTTTTACTGGTTTTATATGTATTGGTACTGGAAATAACTCTGTTACGTCGACTTCCCAAACCGCGTTATTGGCACTTATGGAGCAGTTTATTCTTATATCTTCCCTTAATTATATTAGCTGGCTATTTTATACTTACTTGGAATAGTCTTATGAGTGCTTACCAAATACGCGATTTCACACTAGGAGAACGTTTACTTACTGAAACACGCATTCTTAGCGATTATCTGTTTAAAATTCTGATTCCCATTCCGCATAGTTATGGCTTATTCCATGATGATTATCTAGTATCTCGCAGTTTATTCACGCCAATTAGTACAGTATTTGCGGTAAGTTTTGTGATTTTGATGTTTATAGCAGCCTTCATTTCGCGGATTAAATATCCAGTTTTTGCCTTCGCAGTTTTATGGTTTTTAGCAGGGCATATTCTTGAATCTAGCTTTATTGGGCTGGTGCTTTATTTTGAACACCGTAATTATTTACCAATCTTAGGCGTTATTTTTGCAATCATTTATGCGATCTTTTGGCTAATTGATCGTATGCAAGTTTTAAAGAAAATCGGTATTTTATTGGGCATAATATATTTATTACTGATCATAATTGCTACTAAATTAGAAACTGATTTATGGAGTAAGCCGCTGGTTCAAGTGACAATTTGGGCAGAAAATCATCCTGAATCACGCTTTGCACAATCACAAGCAGCTCAATTTTATTTAATCACAGGTTATCCAGAACCAGCCTTAAAATATTATCGGAACATGATTCAGACATTTCCAAATGAGGGATCAGCTTATGCTTTTTGGTTAGGTGCTAGTTGTTTTTATCACAATATACCACTGCCTGATATAGAAGCAGTAAAACGTCGGTTTCGATTAACCAAAGGTAAAGTCAGCACCTTAGAGGCTTTAAAGGTTATATTAGACGAACAAGCATCAGGTAAATGTAAGCATGTAAAAATACCGCCATTACTTCAAGCATTATTAGAAAGTCCTGTACTATTAAAGGAAAATAAATATAAAATTTATCATCTTTATGCCTTTTACTATGTTAATGAAAAACGCTATTCTGATGCTATACGCATGTTAGATAAGTCATTATCTTTCAATCCAAATAATCGAAATGTACGAATGCAGAAATTGCTGTATTTGCAAATAGAAGGACGTTATACTGAAGCCTTAGAAGAAATAGCCAAAATACGTGCCAATTTAAATCCAGTTTCAAGTCTCGTTTATTTAGAAAATTTAAATAAAGGCGAAAAAATAATCCGCAAATTATTAAAAGAACAACAACATGACAGTTCAAACTAAGTCTGCGACATTGAGCATCATTTTACCTTGTAAGAATGAAGCTCAAGGTTTGCAAAAAATTTTGCCGCCCTTAAAAATGCTTTATCCTGACGCAGAGATTATTGTAGTTGATGATGGTTCTAGTGACGATTCGGCAACTATTGCTACGGATATAGGCGTTAATGTAATTCGACATCCTTATAGTAAAGGCAATGGAGCTGCGATTAAAACAGGGGTGCGTGCTGCTAAAGGTGAACTATTAGTTTTTATGGATGCTGATGGGCAACATGATCCCCAAGATATTGAAAAGCTGTTAGAAAAGGTGGAACAAGGCTATGATATGGTTGTTGGAGCTAGAAGCTATAAGTCACAAGCTAGTTTTGGGCGTTGGTGTGCTAATAGCTTTTATAATAAACTATCTAGTTGGATTGCAGAACAAAAAATTGAGGATTTAACTTCGGGATTTCGTGCAGTTAATGCTAAGAAATTTAAAGAATTTCTCTATTTATTACCCAATGGTTTTTCTTATCCTACGACTATAACTATGGCTTTTTTTCGTATGGGTTATAGTGTTGCTTATTTGCCAATTGTGGTACATAAACGCTTGGGCAAAAGCCATATTAAAATACGCGATGCGGTACGATTTTTGTTGATTATTTTTAAAATCGGCACATTATATTCCCCGTTAAAATTATTTGGGCCACTGAGTTTATTATTTTTTGTGCTTGGCTTAGATTATTATGTTTATACTTATATGACTTCACAACGCTTTACGAATATGGGCGTTTTGTTGTTTATGACTTCTTTGCTAACTTTTTTGATTGGCTTAATTTCCGAACAAATTACACAGCTTTTGTATAGTCAGAAGAAATAAATGCTGGGCAAAAGGGCAACCATAAAGGATTGCCCCTACAATCCACCAATGATTATTGTAGGGGCAATCCCTTGTGGTTGCCCTGTTGGTTCTGGCAAAATACCCGATAACTATTGATTCACTGCTAGATTGCAATATGACAGATATAAACAAAGTAGTACTAGCCTATTCTGGCGGCCTTGATACTTCTATTATTCTCAAATGGTTACAAGATGAATATAACTGTGAAGTGGTAACTTTTACCGCTGACATCGGTCAAGGTGAGGAGGTTGAACCTGCTAGAGCTAAAGCGCAAGCTGCTGGGATTCAAGAGATTTATATTGAAGACTTACGCGAGGAATTTGTCCGCGATTATGTGTTTCCCATGTTTCGCGCTAATACCATTTATGAAGGCGAATATTTACTTGGTACTTCTATTGCCCGTCCATTAATTGCTAAGCGTTTAATTGAAATTGCAAATGAAACTGGGGCTGATGCGATTGCACACGGAGCTACTGGGAAAGGTAATGATCAAGTGCGTTTTGAACTGGGTGCTTATGCACTTAAACCTGATATTAAGGTAATTGCCCCTTGGCGTGAGTGGGATTTGCACTCTCGTGAAAAGCTATTGGCTTATGCTGAGCAGCATGGTATTCCAATCGAGATGAAACGCGGTAACAAATCTCCATATTCTATGGATGCTAATTTATTGCATATTTCTTATGAAGGCGATATTTTAGAAAATCCTTGGGCTGAGCCAGAAGAAAATATGTGGCGTTGGAGTGTTTCCCCCGAAAAAGCCCCTGATAAGGCTACGACGCTGGAATTAGAATTTGCCAAAGGGGATATTGTCGCCATTAACGGACAAAGCATGACACCAGCTCAAGTCTTGACATATTTGAATAAAATAGCTGGAGACAATGGGATTGGGCGACTTGATTTAGTTGAAAACCGTTATGTTGGGATGAAATCGCGTGGTTGCTATGAAACCCCTGGCGGTACTGTAATGCTCAAGGCACATCGGGCGATTGAGTCTATTACATTAGATCGTGAAGTGGCTCATCTTAAAGATGAATTAATGCCACGTTATGCCAGTTTGATTTATAACGGCTATTGGTGGAGTCCAGAACGGAAATTATTACAAGAACTGATTGATAGTTCACAAATCCATGTTAATGGCAAAGTTCGTTTAAAACTTTATAAAGGCAATGTCATTGTTACTGGACGATTTTCTGAGTCGGATAGTTTGTTTGATACTAGCATAGCTACCTTTGAAGATGATAAAGGTGCTTATAATCAACAAGATGCTGAAGGGTTTATTAAATTGAATGCTTTAAGATTGCGGATAGCTGCTCGGCGTTATCATCAATAGAGTTATCCAGAAATCAAAAAAAAGCAGGTTTTTCATAGTTGGAGTCCAAAGCTTTAGCTTTGGGCGAACTGCCAAACTAAGTAAGCGTAGCTAAAGCTAAAGCTTCTTCACATCTCTTTGCTCCAAGTTAAATATCCTGAGTTCAGGATCAGTCTAATAGAGTTGTTCATAAACAAAGCCCCTAGACCTAACAGGTTTTAAAAACCTGTCAGCTCTAATCTACTATTTACATAATCAAGTTCATTTCTCCAAAAACACCATCTGTAGTCAGATTGTGCTTATCCATTTTCGTAGTTAAATCTTCTTTAAAATACTTTTATTTTCAATAATATAAGTAGTTAATTATATTAACACAAATTTCACTTCAATCTTATAAATCTTGATTTTTTTTTATCAACGCTATTTATAACAACTGGAAAAAAGATATAATAAGCTGTTTTGCAAAGACACAAATAAATATTCAGTGTAAACAAATATAACTATTAGACTGGTCTGGAAATAAGGATTTTCTATTTAACTTGGAGCGAAGCGAAGCGAAGAAGCTTTAGCTTTGGGCGACCTGTATTGATAATTATTTTTAAAATTTATGTCAGAACTAAATCAATCTGCGACACTATGATACCACTAGAAAAAATAATTGTTCTGAGTAAAGTAGCTTTATTTTCAATGCTTAAAATTGAAACTATCGAAACTATCTCAAAAATGGCACGTGAGAAAAACTATTCTGAGGGAGACATCTTATTTTCTCAGGGCAAAGCTGGACATAACTTATTTTTTATCGTGTCTGGTAAAGTTATGATTTTTAGGACTACGAAAAATGGTCAAGAAAAGCATATTGCAACCTTAAAAGAAAATGATTTTATCGGCGAACTATCATTATTTGAGTCAAAAATTCATACTGCATCAGCTCGCTGCCTTGAGCAAAGTAAATTTTTAGTCATTGGACGTGATGATATAGAAGGATTAATTTACCAACATCCAAAAATTGCCCTTGGTTTTCTCAAGGCGTTAATTGCCCGTATGCGTGATATGATTATCAAACAAACCCAAGAATAATAGAAGAACTGGGTATGTCACTTATTTAGGAATTACGCACTAACAGCAGAAGTTTTTTCTGTTTGTTAATAAAAACAAATTGTTAAAATTTCTAACTGACTTGGAGTCCAAAGCTTTAGCTTTAGCTACGCTTACTTCGGGTCCAAAGCTAAAGCTTTGGACTCCAAGGAGAAAATAAAAAAATTATTTTGTCAATGCGTAAATCCTATTATTTATTACTTGTCACTTGTAACAATCAGTTTTTATTAGTCATGATAGCACGTTTTTTTGGTAAATTATTAGCCGTCAACCCCGAAGAATGGCCTGTTGTACTGTACTTTTTTTTCGTCTTACTGATGTTTTCCTTTGGTACTACTTTTGCGCGTAGCATTGGTATGACGTTGTTAATCGAAAAATTAGGTGGTGACATCCTACCTTTTATCTTTATCCTAATAGATTTATCAGTGATGGTGGGATCTCTACTGTATGCACACTATACTAAAAAGTTTAGTGGATTAGCTATTTTAGGTTTTTTCTTGCTATCAACAGCCCTATTTTCAGTCATAGCACAACTTTTATTTATTTTCACACTTTATTGGTGGCCAGGCCAAAATTGGATCTATGGGGTTTTTTTCGTTGGATTTTTCTTTTTTTACATTTTGATTTCTATACATATTAGTAGTGTAGTTGCCTCATATTTCACTGCGGTTCAAATTAAACGCCTGATGTCTGTTATCAATACGGGACTTCCTATTGGAGGCGTATTGGGTGGCACTACTTTAGTAGTATTATTAAGTTATTTTAAAATTCAACCACAACTTTTAATAATGGTATTAGGTTTGGCTTGTCTTGGAGCATTTGGGCTATTGGGTATTATTAATAAAAAATTAACTCCAGTTCGAGCTAGCACAATTGTCGCAAAAAGTCAACAAAATCCTGTAAGCCAGATGTTACAAGCTTTTAAGAACATTATTGGCTCAAAATTAATGATTTATATGTCAATAGGTTTAATGCTATTTGTCATTACCAACAAACTGTTAGAATATGACTATCAAGCCATTATTTATGTAAGAGTTTATCCTGATCCTACTGAACGCGCAACTTTTTTTGCCACTTACGAAATTTTTGCTAATTTAGCTTGGCTATTTATCCAATTATTTTTGACTTCACGGATTATTCTAAAATTCGGTGTTGGTGGTAGTAATTTGCTTTATCCAATTCTATCAGCATTAGTAGCTTTAGCATTATTCATCTATTTTTTCTTAAAAGCGACAGGCGAAATACAAGGTGGACTCTTAGTCATGTTAGGCTTAGGTGTTATTACCCAATTCATTAATCAGGAAATGCGCGGTGCTTTACGTACCCCTGCCAATAATATGCTATTTAATGCTATTCCCCCAGAGCAATGGGGAAGCAATAAGGCATTTCTCAATGGCATTATATTTCCACTGTCAACTCTGATAGCAGGGACTTTATTGATCATGATTACTGGAACTGGTGATCAATCCTCGTTTAATTTCGGCTTCTCAGAACAAACAATAGATTATTTCTTGCCCTTAATCGCACTAATAGTTTCTCTGTTGGGAATTGCTTTTGCCTTTCCACAATGGACTTATTATGACAAAGGTATGTTTAGTTTACTTAACAGTGATGTTGACTCAAAAGAAAAAACTCAAGAAAAGTACCTAGAAATACAAATCATACAAAAAAAACTAACCAGCTCAGATATTGATCAGGTTGTTACAACTTTAAAAATTGTTCGGGCAAGAAAACAGGATGAATCGATTAATCAAATAGGAAACTTACTGTTAAAAACACAGAATTATGAGATAAAAAAACATTGTTTATTGACTTTAAATTCCTTTCCACCATCATCTACTAATTTAATGTATTTAGGTGAAGCTCTCGAAAAAGAAACCGATGAAAGAGTTTTACCTTTAATCCTAAAGAATTTAGTTAGGTTTCGCTCAAAAATTTTTAATCCAATTGTCACAAAATTATTAGCGCACCCAGCATATCAGGTATTTATTGAAGCTGCTCTTTGTTTATATAACACGAAATTTGAGCGTAAATCCTGGATTGAAACTGAAATCATAAAACGTTTACAACAAGCCAAATTACCAGATGAGCAAGCTGCTTATCTTTATGCATTAGGAGAATTACAACAATCAAAATATTGCAAATATATTGTACCTTTTCTTGATAATCCTAATCCAAAGCTAAGCTTAGCAGCCTTTAAAGCATTTTTTCAGTTACGAAAAGGTAACCTTAATTCTGAACAGAAAGATCGTTTGATTAAGGCACTCAGTTCAAATGATAATGCTATAAAAATTGCGGCGTTAAATGCACTCAAAGATTATTATTTATTAACCGAATGGTCGCCTATAATTGAGTTACTAGACGACATGAACGAAGAAATAGTTAAAGAAAGTAAAGAATTATTAGAGCTCAATTTAGTTAAGTGCGAAGCTAAATTGATAGAAACACTATTCTCTGAAAATTTATCAGTACAAAAGCGCTTTGAAATTCTTTCACTGATTTACTCTAAACTCAATAATGAAGAAAAACAACGTTTACAGCAATATGCTGATCTGGCTTTACAACAGTTCATTGAAGCTAATGCTCTGCTAAAATTACACCAATCCTTTGATCACCAAGAAAAAGCTTATGATTTAATTGCAAAAATATTACAAGAACTTGCTGAAGAGCATTTGGATCATATTCTCACAATTATTACTTATGCGTCTGAAAAAGATTCCGAATTTTTTCAAAGAGTCAGTCATGGACTCAAATCTTCAAATCGCGCTAATCAAGGTAATGCGTTAGAAGTTCTTTCTAACGCAGGCGAAAAATATTTAGTTGGTAGGGTATTAAAATACTATGAAGAACGTTTGAATGATGTTAAAGCAATTGGTCGCGTTTACATTGCGTTATTTAATAAAATTTTGAAGGTAGAAAAAAAACGTTATGAGGATCTATTAATCGCATTAGATAACGATATTATTAAAGCTTGTTTGCTTTATATTCAGCAAGAGAAAACTGGCATTTTAGAATTAACAAATGTCAAAAAAACAGTTCGTGCTTTACTAATACCTGAAGAAAAACCAAAACCGAAATTGGAAAAACCAAAACCGAAATTGGAAAAACCAAAACCGAAAACTAAATTAGAGCAACAAAAAGCCGAGTTAAAAGAAACGATGAAGAAAATTTTAAATAAGCCACATTTTTCTGAACAACTTGGACTCAAAATTGATCCAAGTTGGAAAAAACCAATTAAGTACTGAAGCACAAATTAGAGGTGTTGCAAAATAAAACCAATCTGACGGTTTCCATTGTCTGAACCTTGATTACAAAGGATTATAAGGATTGTAAGGATTGTTTAATCAATCGCTTCTAACCCAATCCTGTAAATCCTTTTAATCCCTTAAAATCAAGGTTCAGACAATGGGTGCAAATTATTTGGCAACAACTCTATTATCTTGGATTTGAAATAAAACAAGGGCAACCACAAGGGATTTGCCCCTACAAACCATTGGATTTATTATTATGTATGTGGTAGAGGCAAATCCAAATATGGTTGCCCAGTTCCTCAAAAATACCTATAAACTTATGATTCAGTACTTATTTAAAATCGAATTTGAACTTAACGCAGCGAAAAAATGAAATTTCAAATTGAAAAACTTGGCATTATAAATCAAGCTGTTATTTGTGGAAAGAAGCATAAAGACAGTGCAAGAATAAAGTGAGATTAGCCATGCTAAATAAGCTAAACCTCTGAGGTTTTTAAAACCTCAGAAGTTTTTTTACAATGGCATTATTTCTTAATCATCTGATTGGGCATCATGTTCTCGACGGTGTTGATCTATCAGCTTCTTAACCATATGAGGATCAGGTATGCCGTCGATGCGAATTTCAGCATCTGAGCTGGCAGCACTTGATATTTCTACATGCCCAGTATTTAAAATCCGTTGCATAAAACGCTGGTTGATTTGCACACTCCGAATATCAGATAGAAATACCTCTCGTATATTTTTAGAAAGGACTCCTGTTCTCAATGTCACTCGCTCATTTGTGACAATCAGTCTTATATTTATGACACGTAGCCACCAACTTGCTAAACTGAGAAACCCTAATACTCCAAAAAACATTAAAGCAATATATGCTAAATGGAGTAACTTATTATCGTTTGGTGATGACCATTGAAGATATCCCCATAGTCCTGCTACTATGGCTACTACATACAATCCAAATAAAAATGGTCTGTTACGAACCATTGAAGGCGCGGAATCGTAAAAAGTCTGTTCCTTTTGATTATCTGACACTATAATTTACCTTTATAAAAAAGTTCTAAATAATAAAACACCTTTCATTTTATAGCTTTTACTAGAATTTAAGCAAGCTTTTTTATATATGTCTCATTATGTCTATACGTCGTTTACCAGTTTATCTATTATTAGACTGCTCTTCATCTATGAAGGGGCAACCCATTGAGCAAGTCAGACAGGGCTTGAGAGCTTTATTAGATGATTTGAGTACTGAGCCGATGGCTATGGAAACCGTTTATTTATCAGTGATTACATTTCATAGCACTGCACAACAATTGATACCTTTAACTGAATTGATGCTTTTTAAAGAGCCACAAATTCAAGCTAATGGCACAACTGCATTGGGTGCTGCTTTACAATTATTAAAAACCTGTTTAGAAACTGAAGTTCGCAAAAATACTGAATCGCAAAAAGGTGATTGGAAACCATTAGTTTTTTTAATGACGGATGGTTTACCAACGGATGATTGGCAGTTAGCAGCAGATAAGCTTAAAAAACAAAAGATTGCAAATATAATTGCCTTTGCTGCGGGAAATCAGGCTGATGTTAATACTTTAAAATATATAACTAATACGGTTTTAAAATCTGAAGATTTATCTCCGGGAACTTTGAAAGCCTTTTTTCAGTGGATGAGTCACTCGATTTTAGTTACTAGCAAAAGTATTGATTTAATGATGGCAAAAGAAAAATTTCCCGTTGATTTACCGTCGCCACCGCCGCAAATTCAAATTGTGCCATAATTCTCCCTTATATTAGACTATCAAGTTTTTTTGGCTTGACAAAATTTACTCAAGATTAATTTAAATAAATTAATGATTTCTTATCTAAATAAGCTACTCAAGTAGTAAATTGCGTATTTTTTTTAACTACAGGGATGAGTTATAAGACGGGATAAGGCAAAAATCTAA
>JALWSU010000362.1 GCA_026993485.1 Thiotrichaceae bacterium
AACTTTGAGGTTGTATAGCACTACCCGTTTGTATAAAATACAGCGTACCAACCTGCCAGGTTTTTAAAACCTGGCAGGTTTGTACTTAACTA
This sequence comes from Thiotrichaceae bacterium, assembly GCA_026993485.1. Classification (GTDB taxonomy): domain Bacteria; phylum Pseudomonadota; class Gammaproteobacteria; order Beggiatoales; family Beggiatoaceae; genus JAUXCJ01. Next base: position 93 of record JALWSU010000362.1, read on the forward strand.
AATCGGGTAACGCTATATAAACCTAAGGGTGCTTTAGTTACCGAGCATACATTTGGAGTCCAAAGCTTTAGCTTTGGGCGACCAGTACCAAAGCTAAAGCTTTGGATTCCAAGTAATTTATAAAGTTTAACACTTTGTTTTGATTAAAAAATATATAAAACTTCTACTATCAGTGCGTAAGTCCTATATATAAAAAACATAGTCTAATAAAATTAGACGACTTTCACTTAGATTAATTTGGAGAAAATATGGGATACTTATACCTTTTTATAGCAATAATTTCAGAAGTTATCGCAACTAGCGCATTAAAATCATCCGCAGAATTTACTAAATTAGCCCCAAGCATTATTGTAGTTGTTGGTGAGTGTACATCTTATTATTTTTTAGCACTCGTATTAAGAACGATTCCAGTCGGTGTTGCGTATGCAATCTGGACTGGAATTGGGATCACATTAATTGCAATAATAAGTGCAATCTTGTTCAAACAAATACCAGATGCACCCACTATAATTGGCATGATTTTAATAATATCAGGGGTTGTGATAATGAATCTATTTTCAAAAACTATAGTTCATTGACGAAATTTGAACAACGAGAATTGCGATTCGGACATGGAGTGCTATTGCTAACGTTTGTTAGCATAAATTAATCGGTAGGCAACATTGATTCATTCCAACAATCTTAAGTTTTGGAGTTCAAGGTAATCTTGAACTCCAAGCCGAGTTGATCGGAGTGCAAGCTTACCTTGCACTCCATGCTAGAATGTTTTTCGAATTTGAGTGCGTAACATCAGTTAATCAAACAAGCGAAAAAAATTCGCCGTTGTTACACTCGCTATTGTATCAAAAGATTCTTCACGTAATTTAGCAATAAATTCAGCTACATGTCGCACATAGGCAGGTTGATTAGTTGTTCCACGATGTGGAACTGGGGCTAAATACGGAGAATCGGTTTCTACTAACATCCGCTCCAAAGGTACTTGTTTTGCCACCGATTGTACCGTTTTCGCATTTTTAAAAGTCACAATGCCAGAGAAAGAAATATAAAAACCCATATCCATAGCCTCTTGTGCAGTATCCCAACTATCCACAAAGCAGTGCATAATACCAGCTACATCTGAGGCATTTTCTTCTCGCAAAATCCGCAAAGTATCTTCAGCAGCATCTCGGCAATGAATAATCAAAGGTTTATTGATTTCCTTAGCTGCACGAATATGAGTTCTAAAGCGTTCTTGTTGCCAAGCCAAATTGCCTTCAGTGCGAAAATAATCCAGCCCCGTTTCACCAATAGCGATAATTTTAGAATCATCTGCCAAACTAGTCAGTGTTTCTACATCAACAACTACTGTCTCTGGCGTATTCGGATGTACGCCAACGGAAGCATATACATTCTCTATCCGCTTCGCTATACCTAATAATGTTGGGAAATGCTCCAAATCGACTGAGACACTCAAAAAATGACTAACACCTTTATCATGAGCCGTAGCGACAAGAGTATCAGGATCACTATTTTTAATTAAATCTAAATGACAGTGAGAATCAACTAACATAATTGTTCACATGGTAAAGGTAGGTCTATCGGAGTTATGCAATTTCACTAGGTATTTTTCAATTTTATCGCGGATTTCTACTTTATTCTGTCCAGTGAAATGTACACCTATCCCTTGTGGACGACTTCCTTGAGCACTTTCGGGATTAATCCATGCAACTTTCCCAGCTATAGGGCTTCTTTCATTAAATAAATCCAGCACTAACATAACTTCATCGCCTAATTTATAAGGCTTCTTAGTCGGTACAAATAAACCACCATTTTTAAGAAATGGTAAATAATGATTATATAATACCTGTTCATTGCCGATTTTTAGTCTCAACATAGCGCCACCTTTCTTTCCGGCGCCAATACTACGTCTTGCTGTATTTATCATAAGAATTATCTCCTATGTTGTAAACTTAGTTCAACCCAAGTAATCGCAATTGATTCTAACAATCCTTGGGAATTAATATTCGCCTTGCCACTGACTAATTGATAAGCTTCTTTTTGCAAATTTAGCAAATCAAATAGTGCCTGTACATTGAATTGTTGAGCAAGGCGTTGTAAAACCTCTTGATGATCATAGTTCACAAAAAATTGTACTTGTCCAGTCAGTGCATAACGAATAATATCCATAGTCCAACTGAACATCCATTCTAAAACTTGTCTTACATCCCATTTGCTCCAGCCATTGGCAATACTAATTGGATCGCTTCTGCCAGTGGGCAATGCCGCTAAATTCTTAAACAATTCCTGCCGTTTAGCCAAAGCTTCGGTTTCAACTAAGGCAAGTGCTGCTAAAGGTGCTTGTGCGGACAAATTCAATAACAATGGAATAGGAGCAGAATCTTTTAATTGTTGCTGCAACCAGGCTTCAGTCAATTTCCGCTCTGGACGACTAAAATCTAACCGTTGACAACGACTAATAATCGTCGCAAGTAAGCGCATGGGTTGATGACTAACTAACATTATCAAGGTTTTAGGCGGCGGCTCTTCTAATAGTTTCAGGAGGCTATTAGCTGAATTACGATTCATCGCTTCCGCAGGATTCAGAATCACAATTTTATAACGCCCATACTGAGTGCTTAAAGCATAAAATTGAATTAAATCACGTATTTGATCAACTGCAATCTGTTTCCCAGCCTCAGCAGGTTGCACTTGTAAAAAATCCGGATGTGTACCAGCATGTTGCAAGGAGCAAGACTTACAATGCCCACATGCTTGCCCTTGTGCTTGTGGATTTTCACAAAGCAAAGTTTCGGCTAAAGCTTGTGCAAACAATGCTTTACCCATACCTGACGGTCCACACAAAAGCAAAGCATGTGGTAAACGATCTTGCTGGTAGCGACGTAATACTTGTTGCCATAATGAATTATGCCAAGGTAATACTGAGTTCATACTTATTTTTTTCCCCGATTCATTTATGCTAACAAACGCTAACAACAGCACTCATAAGAGCGGGTGAATCTACCAAAGACCGAATGAAAATACCTCTTGCTCCATTCAAGTCGCGGTCCAGTGTGATTCCACCAGACCTAATTACTCTTGACCCACCAACTTTTTTCACTTCTCCAGTCCAACTAACAGTTTTACTTGTATAAGCCTCACAAACATCAATCACCGTCTTACCAAATTCAAGAGCTTTATTTTTTAAGCGCATTTGAAATTGATAATGTGACCAAGTAAGCATTGCCCGAACTGTTTTAGAACGTAATTTACGATTCTTCTTACTAGACATTTGACTAGTTTCAAAAGTTGGCAATAGAATCACATCAAAATTATCTACCCGTGCCGTTTTCCAATGTAATTCTTTAACGAGATTCTTAATTTTCTTTCGCATTCGTGCTTGTGCATTTTTCATCTCTCGCTTCTTCTTACCAACAGCCTTAGAAGTACGAGAAATTAAATCATCCAAAAAATAACAT
>JALWSU010000363.1 GCA_026993485.1 Thiotrichaceae bacterium
GATAATGATACATTAACTAGGACTAAATTGCGATTAATATAAAATATTGATTTTTAAGTTTTTTTATATAAGATACTATCAACAATGGATTTTTTTTTGATTGAATATTTGTAGCAATATAGCAAAAAATTAATTATAATCTTTGCCTTAAAAAAATTTGATTCGATAGGGCAACCACAAGGGATTGCCCCTACAAACAATGATGTATTCGACAGGGCAACCACAAAAATGAAATTTAGTTAGTTTGTTACCGCAGGCTCAGAATTTTCTGGCTGACTTTTATCAGTCAACATAGCCACCTGTTTTTCAGGAGGTGCTTGATGTGTTAATATCGCCAATATTGAACTGATTTGCTCACGCATATCACGACGATCAATTATCATATCAATAGCACCATGTTTAAGTAAAAATTCACTACGTTGAAAGCCTTCTGGTAAAGTTTGGCGTACTGTTTGCTCAATCACACGCGGGCCAGCAAAACCAATTAGGGCATTAGGTTCAGCAATATTAACATCTCCCAACATAGCAAAACTAGCTGATACGCCGCCCATAGTCGGATCAGTTAAAACAGATACAAAAGGTAAACCTTGTTGATTAAGGCGATTAAGTGCCGCACTAGTTTTTGCCATTTGCATCAATGAAAACAATGCCTCTTGCATACGCGCACCGCCACTGGATGCAAAACAAACAAAGGGGATATTATCAGCAATAGCTGCATTAACACCGCGCACAAATTTTTCACCAACAACGCTGCCCATTGAGCCGCCCATAAATTTAAATTCAAAGGCACCAGCAACTAAAGGTAAGCCTAAAACTTTACCTTTAATAACAATTAGCGCATCTTTTTCATTAGTTGCCCTTTGTGCCTGCGTGAGGCGATCTTTATATTTTTTACTATCACGAAATTTGAGACGATCAACAGGGGATAAATTTTTGCCAATTTCTTCACGAGGTTCAGGATCAAAAAAATTATCCAAACGCTTACGCGCTCTAATGCGTATGTGATGACTACATTTAGGGCAAACATTTTGATGACGCTCCAATTCGGGGCTATATAATACAGCTTGACAAACTGGGCATTTACTCCAAACGCCCTCTGGCACATTCCGCCTAGTTTGGCTATCTGTACGGATACGGGCAGGTAATAATTTTTCAAACCAAGTTATACTCATAATTTAGTTATTCTATAATTTTGTAATTAGGGCAACCTCAAGGAATTACCCAGGGGTAATCGCTCACATCAATTAATAATAATATCACTTTTTTTTGATAACTATATATACCATAGGAAAGTTTATGTCTAACAATTTTGAATCAACGACTGAGGAAATCAGAGAGCGTTATATTCCCATTAGCCGTCAAGAAATCGTGGATGATTTAATCGCCGCTCCCCATTGGCAAGATGATGAGAAACAGCAATTTAAGCAATTTTGCCAAATTTTTGAAGCCTTGTATCATTACAAATTTCATGCTAACTCAGAAGAATTAAAAAGGTCTTATGCCCCCTTTAATCCCGATGCTGATATTGTCAGCCGGCATAAGTATTCTGATGAAGAAAAACAAGAACTCAATGATGCTCTTGTAAAGGAATTAAAGCAACTACTCAATAATGCCAACTACGAGGAACTGACAATTGATAGCATCAATGAAGCGATTAACGCTGAATCCTACTATGGCGTAAGCGTAGAGGTAGATTTGGATGATTTTGAAGAAATGATTGCCTATTATCGCGGTTCAACCACAATGACGGAGTATAAACGCACTTGGTACACTTTGTTTATCAGAAAAAAGGCAATTGAAGTTCCTATTTACCAACGCCTATTTATCTTACTGAAATTTAAACCAGAAGAGGATAGGGTTAAGGAATTGGTGGAAACACATGGTGAAGAGTTTGAAAAAAAAGCGCGAAAACATGTACGCTACTCACGTCAAGCATTACCAGCAGATTTAACTGAGGGGCATATTTTTATTAAGTTATTTAAAAATCTGCCTCGTACTGATTTAGAAATGCTTTACCCTAACCAAAATGTGCGACTGAAAATGTTTGACAAAATCAAACTAGGAATAACTGGTGGTGGTGGCTTTCTCGCTGGCTTATTTTCTGTATTTACGAAGATGGCGATAGCTATGACTAATCCAATTGCCTTTATTGCCGCATTTTTTGGTTTAATCGGGGTCATAGTGCGTCAAGTAATGAACATCTTTAATCAGCGCACCAAGTACATGATGACTTTATCGAAAAATCTGTATTTTCATAATTTGGATAATAATATGGGGGTGATGAATTATCTGATTGACATGGCAGAAGAAGAAGAGGGCAAGGAATTTGTATTAGCCTATTACTTTCTTTATACTCAACCAGAAAAAAATTACACTCAGGAATCACTGGATCGTGAAATTGAAGCCTATATTAAAGATAAATACGGCTGCAATATTGATTTTGAAGTTGACGATGGTTTGCGGAAATTACGCAAAGAGGGCATATTAATTGAGCAAGACGACGGAATTTTGAAAGTGAAAAATTTGCGTGATGCCAATAAATGCTTGGATGAACAATGGGATAATTTTTTTACTCCTGAATAACATTCTGGGCAACCACATTAAGGTTGCCCTATTCTAATTCCACAAAGCCCGAATAGCCGCAATACCCTGCCCCCCATGCGCCCTTGCAATTGATACATCTTCAATACGCATCCCTCCTAATGCAAATACTGGACATTTAGCTTGTTTAGTTAGTTCCGCAAATTGTTTCCATCCTAAAGGCAGCGCTTCAGGATGCGAGGCGGTAGTTCGAACTGGACTTAAAACAATAAAATCAACTCCAATCAAATTAGCTTGTTGAATCTCTTCTAAACTGTGACAGGAAGCTGCTACCATTAAATCTGAATTTAATGGGCGTTTTGTGCATTTCAATAAACGAGTTCTATTTAAATGCACTCCATCACTGCCAATAGATAAAGCTATTTTAGGTGTAGCATTAACTAATAATAGTGCATTGTAGTTATGACAGAGTTTTAAAGCTGTTTCGGCGCATAGGCAATATTCTCGCTCGGTGAGTTTTTTAGCGCGTAATTGTACTAGGGTTATACCAGTTTCTAAACATTTTTCTAGTTGAGTAAAAAAGGCTTTGTCTGTTGGTGATAAAGGTTCTGGGGTTATCAAGTATAAAGTTTGCATTATTCGTAGTTTCTAGATATTAATTTTTTTGATTTTTATCAATTTCTTTTAGGTTGTTCAGTTCGTTATTTCCTCGCTTACGCTTAGAGTTACTTAGTATAGGTTAGTTAAAAAAACGAAAGTTTTAATAGTTAGTTGTTTGGCTTTACCGATAGTTTTTTAAGGCAAAATCCTGCCAGGTTTTTGAAACCTGGCAGGTTTGGCTTGAATAAACCTGCCAGGTTTTTAAAACCTGGCAGGTTTGGCTTGAATAAACCTGCCAGGTTTTTAAAACCTGGCAGGTTTGGCTAAAAATAAACCTGGCAGGTTTTTAAAACCTGGCAGGTTTGGCTTGAAAAAACCTGCCAGGTTTTTAAAACCTGGCAGG